>NZ_JBJDRK010000018.1:0-67674 GCF_044987405.1 Microbacterium sp. ZW T2_14
TCCCCATCCTCGCCTCTCCCCGTTCGTCCGTCGTATATGTACGCCCGGCGCGCCGATTCGCGTACATATACGACGGACGAACGGGGAGAGGCGAGGATGGGGACGTGAGCAACGACGCGAACCGGCCCGCCCTGAACGAGCTCCTCGACACCGCACGGGTCGTGGCGCTTCCGCTCGCGACGAGGTTCCGGGGCATCGACGTGCGCGAAGCGCTCCTGTTCGAAGGCCCCGAGGGCTGGGCGGAGTTCTCGCCGTTCCCCGAGTACGACGACGCGGAGGCCGCGACCTGGCTCGCTGCAGCCATCGAGGACTCACGGATGCCGCGGCCCGCCGCCCGCCGGGAGCTCATCGGCGTCAACGCCACCGTCCCGGCCGTGGCCGCGGCATCCGTCCCCGCAGTACTGGCGCGCTTCGACGGCTGCCGGACGGCGAAGGTCAAGGTCGCGGAGGCCGGTCAGCTGCTCGCCGACGATGTCGCCCGCGTCCGCGCGGTGCGCGAGGCGATGGGCCCGGAAGGGCGCGTGCGCATCGACGCCAACGGCGCCTGGAACGTCGACGAGGCCGAGCGCGCGCTGCACGCCCTCGCGGAGTTCGACCTCGAATACGCCGAGCAGCCCTGCGCGACCGTCGACGAGCTCGCCGAGCTGCGGCGCCGCGTGAAGTACATGGGCATCCCGATCGCCGCCGATGAGAGCGTGCGCAAGGCCGCCGACCCGCTGGCCGTGGCGCGTGCCGGGGCGGCGGATCTGCTGGTCGTCAAGGCGCAGCCGCTCGGCGGCGTCCGACGGGCGCTCGAGATCGTGGCGGAGGCCGGGCTCCCGGCCGTCGTCTCGAGCGCCCTCGACACCTCCGTCGGGCTGTCGATGGGCGTCGCGCTCGCGGCCGCGCTCCCCGAACTGGACTACGACTGCGGGCTGGGGACGGCGTCGCTGTTCACCGCCGACGTGGTCGATCCGTCGCTGGTACCGCATGACGGCTTCCTCGCCGTGGGCCGGGTCACGCCCGACGCGGCGCTGCTCGACGCGCACGCCGCGTCGGCCGAGCGCCGCGAGTGGTGGCTCGACCGCCTGGCGCGGTGCCACGCGGTGCTGCACTCGGGTCACTGACCCTTCGCCCACCGACTGACGCTTTCTGCCGCTCGCGGCCGAGCGTCGGCGGTCCAGGCGCCATGCCGTCAGCGGCGATCCGGGCACGTCACCCGCGCGCCCGACCGGCTGAGCGCCTCACACGGGTTCGATGATGATCTGCGCGACGCGGGCGAGCTCCTCGTTGATGCGCAGATGCATCTCCTCGTCGCCGAGCCCCGCCATCACCGCCCGCACGGACACCGCCTCCCACACGGTGAGCATGAGCCGAGCAGCCTCGTCTGCCGGAACCCGGAATCGCAGTGCGCGTGCTGCGCCGATGTCGGAGATGATCTGCGCGACGTTGCGCAGCATCTCCTCGTCCTGCGCGAGGTAGGCGAGGGCGAGCGCCGGTGTGCGAAGGGCGCGGATCCGAATCTCGCTCATCAGGAGTACGCCGAGGCGGTCGTCGGCCGACACGTCGAGGATCTGCTGCACGATCTCCAACGCGTTGGTCGGCATGAGCTCGAGAGCGCCCTCGCCTTCCAGCGCCGCCACGCGCTCCCGCACCACCGCGACACGACCGCGCGCCACCGAGCCGGCGAGCTCCAGGAACAGCTCGTCCTTGGTCTCGAAGTTCGAATAGAACGCGCCGCGGGTGAAGCCCGCGCGTTCGCAGATCGCCTCGACGGATGCCGCGTCCAGGCCGACTTCCGCGAAGACCAGGGCAGCGGCATCCAGCAGCTTCTGCCGGGTCGCTTCGCGGCGGCGTGACATGCCTGCCACTTCCATCACGGGGGTGTCACTCATCGGTCCTCCTTGCCGCCAGTCTCACACGGACTACTCAGGTTGGGGCGGGCAACCCGCCTTACGATACACTCATGTATCCGATACAGCGCTGTATCGACGCAACCCCCACCTCATACCCGTAATTCGGAGGCGCTGTGTCGACCCTTCTCTATGCGCTCGGCCGCTGGACGTACCGCCACCCGTGGCGGGTGCTCGTCTCATGGGTGCTGCTGCTCGCCCTGGCCGGCGGCGGTGCGGCCCTGTTCATGAAGGGCACCGACAACTCGTTCTCGATCCCCGGGACCGAGGCGCAGGAGGGCATCGCGCTCCTGGACCGCAGTTTTCCGCAGGCGAGCGGCACGAGCGCGCAGCTCGTGATCGTCGCGGCCGACGGCGACCAGGTCGATGAGGAGCCCTACGCGAGCGCGATCGACGACACCGTCTCGCACCTCGAAGACCTCGACGGCGTGATCGCCGTCACCGACCCCTTCAACGAGATGGTCACCGGCATGGTCGCCGACGACGAGTCCGCTGCGATCGTGCGCCTGCAGTTCGACGGCCAGTCCACCGATGTGTCGGACGAGACCAAGGCGGGCCTCGAGGATGTCGCCGACGATCTGCGCGAGACGCTGCCCGAGGGTTCGCAGGTCGCCATGGGCGGCGATCTGTTCTCGACGTCGGTGCCGGCCCTCTCGCTCATCGAGGCGGTGGGCGTGCTCATCGCTCTGTTCGTGCTGATCGTGACGTTCCGCTCGTTCGCGGTCGCCTGGTTCCCGCTGGTGTCGGCGCTCATCGGCGTCGGCCTCGCGATCGCCCTCATCTACGTCTCGACGGCGTTCGCGTCGATCTCGTCGACCACCCCGATGCTGGCGATCATGCTCGGTCTCGCGGTCGGGATCGACTACGCCCTGTTCATCGTCGCGCGACATCAGGACCAGGTGCGCGCCGGCGTCGAACCCGAGGAGTCCGCGGCCCGCGCGACCGGCACGGCCGGCTCGGCGGTCGTGTTCGCCGGTGTCACCGTGCTCATCGCGCTCATCGGCCTCGGCTTCGCCGGCATCCCGTTCCTCACGACGATGGGCATCGCCGCGGCGGTGGCCGTCGCGATCGCCGTGATCGTCGCCATCACCCTGACGCCTGCGCTCCTGGGCTTCGCGAAGGGCCGCGTCGCCGGCTGGGGCCACGGCAGGAAGCGCCGGGGAGTCGCGCTGTCGCGCCGCAGTGCGACGGCGCCGTCTGCGGAGCCCGAGGACACGCTTCGTCTCGCTGGCGCTCGCTCAGCGACCGGGAACCTGGAAGCGGGCGCTCGCTCAGCGACCGGACCCGAGGATGCGACTCAGGGACCGGAGGATGCCGCCCCGGTGGCGCCCGTCAAGAAGACGAACCGGTGGGTGCAGCTGGTCACCAACCACCCGGTCGTCACCACGATCGCGGTGGTGCTGACGCTCGGAGTCATGGCGATCCCCGCCGCGAGCCTCGGCCTGGCACTGCCGAACGCGGGCCAGCAGCCCGAGTCCAGCCAGGCGCGCCAGGCGTACGACCTCACCGCCGAGCACTTCGGTCCGGGGGCCAACGGCCCGCTCATCATGACCGGCACCATCGTCACGTCGACCGACCCGCTCGGCCTCATGGCCGACCTCGCCGACGAGGTCGAGAAGGTGCCGGGCGTCAAGGAGGTCGCGCTCGCGACGCCGAACGAGACCGCTGACACCGGCCTCATCCAGATCGTTCCCGAGACCGCTCCGGACGACCCCGCGACCGCCGAGCTCGTGCGGGCGCTGCGCGAGCTGGCTCCGGAGCTGAAGGACGAGTACGGCGTCGACCTCAAGGTGACCGGCTTCACCGCCGTCGGCATCGACATCTCGGACCGCCTGGGTGCTGCCCTGCTTCCCTTCGGCGTCTTCGTCGTCGGCCTGTCGCTGGTGCTGCTCATGATCGTGTTCCGCTCGATCTGGGTGCCGATCAAGGCCGCCGTCGGCTACCTGCTGTCGGTGCTCGCCGCCTTCGGCGTCGTCGCCGCGGTGTTCGAGTGGGGCTGGGGTGCGGAGCTCCTGCACGTCGATCGCACCGGGCCGGTCATCAGCTTCATGCCGATCATCCTGATGGGCGTGCTGTTCGGCCTGGCGATGGACTACCAGGTCTTCCTGGTCAGCCGCATGCGCGAGGACTACGTGCACGCCCGTCGAGCGGCCGCGGGCCACTCGACCCGCAGTCGCCGTGACATCGCCCTGGGCGCGGTGCGGTCGGGCTTCACCGCCTCGGCCCGTGTCGTCACCGCGGCGGCGATCATCATGTTCGCCGTGTTCGCGGCGTTCGTGCCCGAGGGCGACGCGTCGATCAAGCCGATCGCACTGGGCCTGGCCGTCGGCATCGCGGTCGACGCATTCCTCGTGCGCATGACGCTGGTGCCCGCCGTCATGGCGCTGCTGGGCGACAAGGCGTGGTGGATCCCCCGCTGGCTCGACCGGATCCTCCCCCACTTCGACATCGAGGGCGAGGCCGTCGAGCGCGAGCTCGCGCTCGAGTCCTGGCCCGAGCCGAACACGACCGCCGTGGTCGTCGGCGAGGGCGTGGGCGTGCGTGCTGATGCCGGCGGCTCCGCCGGCGAGGTCGTGCTGTTCGAGGACGCCGCCTTCCGCCTCGAGCCCGGCGGCACCCTCATCGCGTCCGGCGACCCGCGCGCCGCCCGTGCGTTCGCGCTGACCCTGGCCGGGCGGCTCGCACCGACCGACGGGAAGCTGCGCGTCGCCGGCCATCTCCTTCCTGAGCGCGGTGCGTGGGTGCGTGCCCACGTGGGACTCGCCCTGCTCGGCGACAGCGAGGATCGACTGCCCGCCCTGCGCCGCGCTCTCGCCGGCAAGGCGACGCTCGTCGTCGTCGAAGGTGTGGACTCCCTCGATGCCGCCGAGCGCGACCAGGCGGGTGCGCTGCTGCGCGACGCCGCGCGCGCACTGCGCGGCGGTGGCGGCGACGGCGTGCTCACGGTCGTCGTGACCTCGCGCAGCGAGAGCGCCGCGCTGGCGCTCCTCGCCGACGCGCACCGCCCCGACGTGGCCTCGTTGTCGCTGCGCTCCGGTGCTCCCCTGACCACTCCCACCGCAGAGGTGAACGCATGACCCCGAACTGGATCACCACGGCCGTCGAGCGCGCGCGCTCCCGCCGACCCGTCACCTGGCTGACGCTCGTCGGCGTGCTGCTGCTGCCCGTCGTCATCGGCGGCATCCTCGTCGCCGCGCTGTACAACCCGGTCGAGCGCCTCGACAGCCTCACCGCCGCGATCGTGAACGAGGACGAGCCGGTCACGATCGACGGGCAGATGGTCCCGCTCGGTCGCCAGCTCACCGCCGGTCTCGTCGAGGGGTCGGACGAGCTCGACAGCAACCTCACCTGGACGATCTCCAACGAGGAGGATGCCGAGGCCGGCCTCGCCGACGGCACCTACGCCGCGGTCATCACGATTCCCGAGAACTTCTCGGCCGCCGCCACCTCCACGGCTCCCGGCTCGACGCCCGAGAAGGCGACCATCGAGGTCACCACGCCGCCCGACAGCCTCATCGTCGACGACGCGATCACCGCCCAGGTGGCGACCGCGGCGGCCTCGAGCATGGGCACGCAGCTGTCGAGCGTGTACCTCGAGAACGTGTTCCTCGGCTTCACGACGCTGGGCGACCAGCTCGGCACGGCCGCCGACGGTGCGACCCAGCTCGCCGACGGCGCGGCCCAGGCCGCCGACGGTGCAGCCCAGCTGCCGGACGGCATCTCGCAGCTGGCCGACGGCAACACCCAGCTGGCGGACGGCGCGTCACAGCTCGCGGGCGGACTCAACCAGATCGCCAGTGGCATCGGCGGCGCCGCGAGCGGAGCGAACAGCATCGCATCGGGCCTCGACACAGCGGCGGCGGGCGTGCAGAACCAGGATCTGAAGGATGCTGCGGGCCAATCTGCGAGCAATGCCGACCAGGCCACGAAGCAGGCCGGTGCGCTCGCCCTGACCCTCGGTAATCCCGCACCGGAGACACCGGGCCTTGCTCAGCAGCTCGGCGCGCTGGCCGCCCAGTGTGCACCCGCCGTCTCGGGTGAGGCGTTCTGCGCTCAGCTGGGGGCCGCCGCGGCGACCGCTGCGAGCGCCGCGCAGACCGCCGGCGCTGTGGCGACGAGCGCCGGCACGGCCGCCGCGTACGCGAACGGCACCCTGACGGGGCTCACCACTCTGATGGACGAGACGAGCGCCGGCCTCACCCAGGCGGCGAACGGGACCCGCGATCTCGCGAGCGGTCTTGTGCAGCTCCAGGGCGCGACGAGCCAGTCCGCGGACGGGGCATCCGGCCTCGCGGACGGCGCGACGCAGCTCGCGTCGGGCGCGACGCAGGCGGCGGACGGCGCGACGAGCCTCGCCGACGGCGTCTCGCAGCTGGCGACCGGCACCTCCGACCTCGCGAGCGGCCTGACGACGGCATCCGAATCCCTCCCGTCGTACACCGACCAGGAGGCGACCGACCTCGCCTCCGTGGTCGCCGACCCGGTCGAGGCGGATGGCGTGGGCACCTCGCTCTTCGGTGCGTCGGCGGTTCCGCTGCTCGCGACCCTCGCGCTGTGGTTCGGCGGGCTCGGCACGTTCATCGCGCTGCAGGCGGTGTCGCGCCGCGCGCTCACGTCGCGGCAGCCGTCGGCGCTGCTGACGCTGCGATCGTTCGCTCCGGCGGCCGGGCTCGGTGCGCTCCAGGGCGCGCTCGTCGCCGGCGTCGTGCAGCTCGCCGCCTCGTACGGCTGGGGCGAATGGTGGGCGCTCTTCGGCGTGTCGGTCGTCGCGGGCATCGCGTTCGCCGCCGTGAACCAGGCGCTCGTCGCGGTGTTCGGCGGAGCCGGGCGCTGGATCTCGGCGCTCATCGGCGTGCTCACCGTGGCGACCGGCGTCGTCTCGACGGTGCCGGGGGTGCTCTCGAGCGTCGCGGGCCTGATGCCGACGTCTCCGGCCTACAACGGCATGCTCGCCGCGCTCACCTCGACCGCGGGCCTCGGCGCTGCGCTCGCCGGGCTGGTGATCTGGACGGTGCTGGCGCTCGTCGCGACGATGATCGTCGTCGCACGCCGCCGCAGCACGTCGGCGCGCGCGCTGCTGAACGCGACGCCCGCCACCGCGTAGGTCATCCGCAGGAGATTCCGCGCTCCACCCGACCGATCCCTCCAGGACGGTCTGCGGAGGCGGAATTCTCCTCCGGAGGCCGCGGCGGGGCGCCGACCGGCCAGGTCCGCGAGTGGAGAAGATCGGCCGATCGGCCGATGCGCCCTCACGGAGACGCCGCCATGATCGGGGTGTGAGCACCGAATCGCCTCAGACTCCGGCATTCTCGCCCGCCGGTTCCGCCCGCCTTCCCCCGCGCTGGTTCATCCGCAGCGCATGGGTCGTCCATCGCGCAATCTACAACGTCACGGGCGGACGCCTGGGCCTGCGGCCGCCCAGCGCGAAGGTCTGGGGCATGATGCGTCTGCACACCATCGGCCGCCGCTCGGGCGCTCCGCGGGCGGCCATCGTCGCGTATGTCGAGGACGGCCCGAACCTCGTCACGATGGCGATGAACGGGTGGGGCGACCCGCCGCCGGCATGGTGGCTCAACCTGCGGACCCGGCCCGCGGCATCCGTGGATCTTCCGGGCGAGCGGCGGAACGTGGTCGCCCGCGACGCGCGAGGCGCGGAACGCGAGCGCCTGTGGGAGGTGTTCCGCTCACTGGAGGGCGGCGACGACCTGGATGCGCACGCCTCCCGCCGCAGCCGCGAGACACCTCTCGTCGTCCTGGAACCCGCCCCGGCCGCGCGCTGAGCCGCAGCACCCGCGAGGTGCGGGGCCGGCCTGAGCGCGGCAGGGGAATGAACCGGCGGGTCGAGTTCGTCGGGGGAAGTGCAAACCCGACCCGCCGGAGCCGGCGCCGGATCAGGGTGATCCGTCGTCGGTCTTGATCGTGACCAGCCCCTGCGCATCGGCGAGATTCGCCCCGGGCGCGGGCTTGAGCGTCACGATGAATGCTTCGTCGAACTCCTTCGTCGCGTCTCCGACGACGGTGAAGGTGATGGTGGCGGTGGTCGCGCCGGCCGCGAACGACACGACGCCCGAGGTGGCGCCGGTGACGTCCACGCCCCACGTCACGCCGTTGGCGATGAGCGTGTCGACGCTCCAGCCGACCGAGAGGGCCGACCCTGCCTGATCGCGCGTCACGGTCAGCGTCACGGTCTTCGTCGTACCGGCAGCGCCCTCGACGACTGTCGCGTCCGAGATGCGCACCGCCTGCGCGGCCGGCGCCGATCCGAGGTAGAGCTCGTCGTCGGTGCGGAGGCGATAGTCGGCCGCGGATGCCGTGACCGCCGTACCGAACGCGAACAGCCCCTGTCTGCCGTCGGCGAGCGGTGAGTTGTACGCGTAGGACGCGAGCACCTGACCCCCCAGAGTGACGGTCACCACGGTCGCCTTGAGCACGATGTCGAGCACGTAGTCGGTTCCGGCGACGAGGGCACGGGCGATCGCGAAGTCGATGGTGCGGACGCCCTTGGCGACATGTCCGATGACCACGCGCTGTCCGCCGACGTCGATGCCCACGAACTTGTAGTCGGTGACCGAGTACCAGTCGAACAGGATGCCGGTGATCCCTGCGGCTCGGAGGGTCGTCGTCACCTGCACGTAGCTCGTCGCCTCGAACTGCTCCACGTTCGCGTACGCGGTCCCACCGACGGGGATGCCGAGGAGCGTCGTCGCGGTGCCGGCGGCATTGGTCGTGCCCTGGAGGCGCCCGCCCACGACACTCCAGGTGCCGGTCACATCCTGCCGGGCGGTCGGCCCGCCGCCCTCGAAGAACTCGGTGCGGTCGATCGTGATCTCGGGCGCGATCACGGTGAGGTTGATGTTGTCGAAGAGTCCCTGGGCCTGGTTCGACCCGAACCCGGTCATGCCGCGGTTGAGGGCCACCTGCTGGCCCCCGATGATGCGCGGCGCGAAGGTGAAGCTGAAGGCGTTCTTGCCGTCGGCGGTCACGGTGACCACGAGTCCGTTGATCACGACGTTCAGGTTGTAGAAGGTGTTGGCCTTCACGCCGCCGGGGACGCTCCCCTGCGCCCGCACCCACCATCCGGTCGCGGTGCGCTCGCCGATCACCATCTTGTTCGTCGACTGGTCGATGCCCGCGAACTTGAAGTCGGTGGGGCTGAAGTAATCGAAAATGATGTAGGCGTTGGCCTTCCAGCCACCCGTCGGCTTGTCCATGGAGATGCGCGCCGACACCTCGTAGTAGACCGTCTGGTACGCGTCGGAGTACCAGACCGCGACCGCGTCGCCCTGCGAGCTGGCTGCCGTGACAGCGAGCACTCCCTGGGTGATCGCGAAGGTGCCGGAGTCGGTGAGGAAGCCCTGCAGCGTGCCGTCGTTGAAGTCGGCGCCGCGCACGCTGTCGCGCTTGCCGCCCGGGATGTTGCCGGCCTGCGGGTCGGTCGGTCCGCCGGTCTGCGTCTGCCAGTACCCGTGGTCCTCCTGGCGGATGAGTCCGAGCTCGCCGAACGGCTCGCCGTTGCGGAGCGGATCGCTGCCCTCGTCGCTCCAGCGGGTCGGGTCGGCGCCCTGGCTGCGGCTGAGCGCGTAGAGGAACTCCGGCAGCCCCGGGTTGTTCTGGCGGCTGACGGTGGCCATGCCGAACGGCGCGAAGGGAACGAGGTAGCTGTTGAACTCCCCCACCCAGTCGATCAAGCGGTCGCCGGCCGTGTTGCCGATGAGGATGTCGAGGCCCGCGCCGCCGTACGCGCGGTCCTGGAAGCTGGAGTTGACGCCGTCGGCGATGTCGTTGAGCCACGTGTCGCCGTAGGTCGTGCAGGTGCCGTTGTTCGCCATGACGAGGCATCCGGAATGGAGGTCGTCATCGGCCTGGTGCAGGTCGTTGCCCCAGCCGCCCCACAGCGTGTCCATGCCGGTGCCGCCGACGAGCCAGTCGTTGCCGAGGTCGCCGAAGATCGCGTCGTCGCCGTCACTGGCCTGGTCGTACTTCCACGCGAGGCAGTTGCCCTGGTTGTCGACCGCGACGCAGACTTTGAGGAGGATGTCGCCGAACCGGTCCTCGTTGTTGAGGAAGAACTGGTGCCCGAACTGCGCCCGGTCCGAGCTGCCGGTGCAGGTGTGGCCGCTCGGCGACCACGAGGTGCAGCCCCAGGTCTGTCCCGCCCCGTTGAAGAGGATCGCCCTGCGCGGGTCGTACTCGTCGTACAGCAGGAACTCGCCCAGGCGCATCTCGTTGTGGTTGTTCGCGTGCCACGGGTTCGTGTCGGCGCCGAAGTGGAGCACATCGCCCGGGTTGTACGGGTGGGCGAAGTCGATGTACTCGAGTCCCACCAGGTTGCCGAGTGCGTCGAAGTGCTGGGTGTATCCGGATGCCGCGGTCAGCGGTCCGTTCGTGCCGTTGGGTGCCGCGCGGTTGTCGTCGGGGTCGGTGCCGATGGCCTCGGCGCCCGAGATGGCGTCGTCGCCGGCGCCGCCGTGGATCCAGTCGCTGCCCCAGCCGCCGAAGATGATGTCGTCGGAGTTGTTGGCGTCGTACAGCGGCGAGTTCGCCACGTGCTGGTTCCCGGCGTTCACGTCGGGACCGAGGTTGTAGATCGTGAGGTCGGCGGCCTTGTTGAGCGCGCCCGCGAGGTTGATCGTCGCGGTCTGGCCCTGACCGGGCGTGTAGATGAACTCGTTCAGCACGTTGCCGTTGGAGTACTTGGCGTCGGGGTCGGTCGCCAGGAGCGCGGTGATGCCGAAGAGGCGCTCGTTGTAGCAGGCGCCCGCCGCACCCGGCACTGCGGTGTTGCCGTTGCACGCGACGCCCGCGAGCGTGATGCCGGTCGAGGCGTTGCGGCTGGTGAAGATGCGGCCGTCGTCGCCCAGGATGCCGTCCTGGCCGGTGCCGCCCGAGATCCAGTCGTTGCCCCAGCCGCCGATGAGGTCGTCGCTCTGGGCGTCGCCGTAGATCACGTCGTGGTCCGCGCCGCCGTAGACCGTGTCGTCACCGGTCTCGCCGTGCACCTCGTCGCGGCCGCCGGTCTGCCACGGTGTGAGGCCGCCGCCGGCCGCCGGGAACCCGGTGTTGCGCCAGGCGCCGAGGTCGGTGCTCAGGACGTTCGAGCAGATCGGCTGCGTCGGCGAGCCGTTGGTGCAGTCGGCGCCGAGCCCGAGGCCGAAGTTCTCGGGCAGGAAGTCGGGGCCGCCGAGCGTGTAGTCCAGCAGCGTGACGCCCCGCACGACGAGGCGCTGCGCGCCGGTGTTCTGGTCGTACTGGAACGTCACATAGTTGCTCTGCGCCTCGGTGGTCTGACCCGTGCCGATGCCGGCGATGCCGTCCTGGCGGTTGATGCCGACGATGCGGATGATGCGGCCGTTGTCGCCGACGATCGTGTCGGCGTCGCGGGCGTCCATGTCGGCCGGCACGGTGCCGCCGGCGAGCGTGCCGCCCGTAGCCGGCGTGCTGGCGTTGGTGCCGCCGGACGTCTCGTCGTTGATCCCGATGCGGCTGCCGGCGCCGCCGAAGAGGATGTCGGCGCCGCGGTCGTGGCCCGGCTGGTAGTTGAGCGCCGGGCTCTGCAGTCCGTCGGGGCGCAGGTCGGGGGTGACGAGGCTGAAGAAGTCGCTCGAGCCGCCGAGGATGTCGTCCTGGCCGAGCCCGCCGAAGATGACGTCGTTGCCGGCGTTGCCCTCGAGGTAGTCCTCGCCGTCGGTGGCCGCCTCGAACGAGGGCACGACCGTGAGGATGCCGGTGAAGTCGCACACCACGGCACCGGCGGGGCCGACGCAGCCGAGCGGCGTGCGGCTCGCGCCGACGTGCCAGGCCACGCGGGCGTCGTCGATCATGCGACGCCAGGCGTCGTCGATGCCGCCGTCGCCCTGCATCACGTCGTCGCCCAGGCCGCCGAAGAGCATGTCGTGCGCCTGGCCGCCCGTGAGGTAGTCGTTGCCCCACGTGCCCGCCCACTTGTCGCCGCGGTCGGACGCCACGTCGTGGTACAGGTTCTTCACGTCGTACTCGGCCCACCACGGCGCACCGTCGGGGTCGCGGTAGGCGCGCGGCGTGCCGTCGACGAGCAGCGTGCCCGAGTTGTTCTCGGTCGGGACCGGGTACAGGCCGTTGCAGAGGTTCGCGGCATCCGTGATGTCGCTGCGGCCGTACAGCAGCGTGCCGCACAGCGCCTGGAACCGCAGGCTGGTCCAGTCCCCGATGGTGCGGAGGAGGTCGACCGCGTCGCCGAACACCAGGTCGTCGGCCTCGTCGCCGTCTGCCATGTCGTCGCCGGCACCGCCGACGATGGCGTCCTGGCCGAGCCCGCCGAAGATCGTGTCGTCGTCGCCCTTGTCGAGGCGGACACTGCGGATCCGCAGCACCGAGACCAGGGTCGTCGTCTGGATCTTCTGCAGACGCGCGTCGGGTTCGTTCGGGTCGGCGACGTCCTGGTCGATCGCACCGTGGTCGCCGAAGATGATGTCGGCGTAGGCGTACTCGGGCGAACCGCCCGCGTTGATCGTGAAGGTGCCGAGGCCGAGGCCGGGCGCGCCCTCACCGAAGAGCAGGTCGCGACCGGGTACCTGCAGATCGTCGACGATGCCGGCGATGCCGCCCGGGGCCGGGATGATCGTCGTGCCGTTGGAGATGACACCGGCGCCGGTCACCGACGGACGCGGGCTGGCGTTCACCGTCGCGATCTGCAGTGCCCGCGTGAGCACGTCGACGTTGATGCCCGAGTCGCCGTAGATGTGGTCGACGCCCCGCTGACCGCGGATCTCGTCGTCGCCGGAGCCGCCGGCGAGGTGGTCGCCCGCCTGGCTGCCGATGATGAGGTCGTCGCCCAGCCCGCCGTAGATCGTGAGGCCGACGGTCGGGAGCAGGTTGGGTGCGAGGTCGGCGAACAGCCCGGAGGCGTCGATGATGTCGTTGCCGGCGTGGTCGTACGGGTTCGCGAGTCCGAAGACCCACTCGTCGTCCTCGTTCTCGGCGTCGGGGATGTGGGTGAACGGATCGAACGGCTTCGGGCCGAACTCCATGCCGAGCGTGTCGCCGGGGTTGCCCGAGTACCAGACGCCGTCCTGCGATGTGTCCCCGTAGATCACAAGGGGCGAGCCGGGTCCGGCGGTGTGCGTCTGGTCGCAGCGGATCGGGTCATCCTCGACGCCGTCCGCGTCCTTCGCGATCTTGAACAGCAGTGGGTCGGCCGCACGGTTGCACACGGTGATGACGTCGCCGCCGATGAGCAGCCCGCCCGTCCGCGAGGCGTCGAAGCCGGTCACCGTGAGGAGCACGGCATCCCAGATCGCGATGCCCGCCGCGTTCAGGTGGACGCTCGGCGCGAACGCCGTGTTGGCGAGGCTGAGCGTGCGTCCGTCGGCGCTGATCCCCGAGATCGTGAACGGGCCGGCGAACCCGGTGATGCGCACCTGCATGCCGGCGCGGAAGCCGTCGGTCCGCCAGCTGCCCGACGTGCGCACGAGGCTCGACGTGTGCACCTCGACCGCGGTGGTGGTCTCGATCTTGAGCGGCGCGACGACGCTGACGTCGGTGGTCGCGGTGCCGGCGGGCACGACCGTCCCCGCCGGTTCTCCCGCCGGCACGAGCGGGGCGCTCAGGATCATGACGGCCCCGAGGCCGCAGCCCGGGTACGGATCGGTGATGCCGAGGTCGGCGCAGTTCGCATCGGCGAAGCCGAGGATCATGCGCGTGAACGTCTCGCCCGCGAGCTGGATGTGCTGGAACTCGTGCACGTACGGGTCGCCGGCGAAGTAGCCGCTGCCCGCGAACCGGCCGTTGAACGTCCAGCTGCCGCCGTCCAGCCGCGAGAGGCGCAGGCCGCCGCCGGCGACAGCCGTGCGGGTCATCGCGAACACGGTCTGGATGCCGGTGTTGCCGCCGCCGTGGATCGTCGTGAGACCGCCGTGCGGGCCGGGCACGAACACGTTCTGCGACGCGACAGCCCTGTTCGGCAGCAGATCGCCACGGTCGAGGGTGAGGGTCCTGCCGTCCACCGAGATGCCGACCAGGCGCCACTGGCCGTCGATGCCGGCGATGCGCACCAGCTGTCCGACCACGAATCCGTCGTCGGTGAAGCTGCCGGCCGACCGTGTCACCGTGCCGCCTGCCGCGCCGCCGGTGATCGTGACCGGAACGGTGACGGTGACCGGCACATCGGACGCCGTGACCATCGCGACCGGGGTCGCGGCAGCCGTGTCGTCGATGAACGCGAGGTACATCACGGTGTTGGCGGTGGTGTCGTTCGGATTGTCGTCGCCGAAGCCCTTCACGAGGTACCGCGTCACGTGCCCGCCCTGGCTGACGATCACCGTCTGCCCGACGAGGAAGCCCTGCGCCTTGAAGTCGAACGGCACGGCACGCGAGAGCCGGTGCGTGGTCCCGCTCGGGATGCCGGTCCCCGTCCCCTGCGTCGCCACGACGACCGTGCCCACGGCCTTCACCGGCACGTCGGGCTGGAGGGTGCCCTGCACGTCGAGCCGGTCGTTGCCCGAGCCGAGGAACAGGTTGATGACCTCGATGGTCGACTTCCCGGCGTCCGTGGAGTAGCCCGTCCCGTCGAACGAGACCGAGCCGAAGCTGATGCCACCGGGGAAGATCTGCGGCTCGCCGAAGGTCTCGCCCTGCGTGCCGCCGTACGAGGCGCCGAAGTCCAGGTCCTTCGCCATGCCGAGGCCCCGCAGCGTGGTCGAGGTCATGACGCCCCAGGTGTTCGCCACACTGGAGTCGCCGTAGATGTTCAGCACGTCGATCTGCTTGGACTCGGGCGCCTGGGCGGCGATCGCGAACAGCGGGCCGTCCTGCTCGCCCGGCAGCTTCAGTCCGAGCTCGAGCGAACGGTCGGCGCCGGTGACGCCGCCCTCGACGGCGAGCGGACCGCGCAGGCGGGTCAAGAGGTGCTGGGTCGCCGGGAAGGTCTTCACACCCTGCCGGATGAGCGGCTGGTAGTAACCGGTGTCGCCCTGCAGCTCGATGCGCTGGTCGGTCATCCAGTTCGACGTCGTGAACACGGCCTGCGCGGCGATGCGCACCACGGTGACCGGTCCGACGAGGCTGCCGAACGAGTCGCCCCACAGCGACAGGCCGAACTCGAGCTGCTGGTCGTGCGCGGCGTTCGTGCCGCGGATGTTCTGGATCTTGCCGATCGCGCAGTGCCCGAAGCCGTCGCACACCTTGACCCACTGGCCCTCGAGGAACCCGTCGGCGAGCCAGCCGCCGCCGGTGCGCGTGAGGCGCCAGCGCAGCACGCTGTCGTCGCCGGGGGTCTGAGTCGGCGTCGCGGCGAGCGCGCCGCTCCACTTGCCGCGGTACGTCAGCGCGTTGATCGTCGTTCCGCCCACCGGCACGGGGCCGCAGCTGAGGGCCGGCGTCACCGTGAACGAGCCGGCCGTCACCGACCCGACCGTGTAGACACCGGTGCAGGCGCCGAAGGTGACCCGCATGCCGGCGACGATGCCGTCGTCGATGAAGCTGCCGGTGTCGCTGCCGTTGGCCCGGCTGACGGTGCTGCCGGCGAAGGCGAGGAAGCCCAGGAACAGGCGCGACGGGATGTCGCCGCCGATCTCGGCGTAGTCCAGCGGTGTGACGGCGACGCCGTTGATCTTCACGACGTCGACGAGTCCGTCCGGTGTGATCGCGACGTTGACGGTGGCCGTCGGCGGCGTGGTCAGGCGGATGAGGTAGTCGTCGTTCGCGCCGCCCTGCACGACGACGGTGTCGGTGCCGGTCGGGATCGTGACCACGTGCGCGGACTCGTCGTCGTACACCAGCACGTCGGTGCGCTGGTTGCCGCTGCGCAGGTTCGGGAAGCGGTAGGCGGTGGTCGCGTTCGCCTGGCCCCAGGTGATGACGGCGGTGGTCGGGTCGCCGAGGTCGGGGTTGTTGCGGGCGAGCAGCGTGAGCCGGACGGCGATGTTCCAGTTGGAGTGGTCGAAGGTCAGCTCGTAGTGCGTGCCGCCGTCGGCGTCGAGGAACCGGGTCCAGCGGATGCCGAGCGCGGCCTCGGCCGCTGCGTCGTCGATCTGCAGGATGCGCTGGCTGTCGGCATCCATCGTGATCTTCACGGTGATCACCAGGCCGCAGGCGGGGTTCGCGGCGGGGCACGGGTCTTTCGCGAGCTGCACCAGCACGTCGTCGGTGCGCTGGGTCGCGGCATCCCCTTCGATCACGATGCCGCGGTCGTCGAGCACGGTGGTGCCCGGCTCGACGTGCGTGACGTACACGCCCGGGGTGTCGTTGTCGTAGACGGTGACGTCGACCTGGCGGACGGCGGCGCCGTGGAACTCGCGGTCGGCGTTCGGGTCCTGCGCGATGACCGAGTGCTGCACCACCACGGTGCGATCGCCCTCGGAGCGTCCGTCGTCGACGGCCCGCACGTAGACGCGCTGCGGCTTGTTCCAGTTCGAGCCGTCGAAGGTCAGCACCACCGCGCGGCCGGCTTCGTCGACGAGCACGCCGTTGCGGATGTAGTGCCGTTGGAAGTCGCCGGCGCTCGTGCACTGGTCGCCGTACGGGAAGGTGTCGACGCAGAGCCAGATCGTGTCGGCGGGCCCGTCGGTGAGCCCGTAGCCCGCGGGGTTGTGGAACGTGTCGCGCGCCTCCTCATCGGGGGATGCCGCGGCCGACACCGTCACGTACACCTGATGCTGCGGAGCATGGCTGAGCTCCACCGTGTAGTAGGCGGTCTGGGTGATCGGGCCGCTCGTGGTTCCTTCTCGCACGCTGGTGGACGTGCCGGGCTCCTTGATCACCACGACGCCGGTGTCGCCGGTGGCGAGGTTGTACGGCACGCCGTCGACGACGATGCCGTCGTAGCGCGGGTCGTTCGAGCGCACGATGTGGTCGACGGCGCCCGAGAGTCCTTCGAGCTCGCGGGTGACGATGTCGCTCGTCACGTCGCCGGCGACGGAGATCTGGTCGCTGCCGAGCCCGCCGATGACGCGGTAGGCCACCCCGTAGGCGGTGGAGAGCACGAAGAACTGGTCGTCGCCCTCCAGGCCGTCGATCTCGAGCACCTCGATGGTCGTGTACTTCACGTTGAGGCCGGCGCCGTAAATGGCCTTGTCGGTGATCGCGAAGTCGTCGGCGAACTCGGTGCCGAGCACGACGAGCTTGTCGAACCCGGTGCCACCGTCGACGTTGACGGGGGCGTTGACGTTGTACTGCACCTCGTCCTCGCCGCCGCCGGCACGGATGTCGAGCGGCCGGCTCGTCGAGAAGCCGAGGCCGATCACCGGCACGGCGACGCGGTTGGCGTCGAGCGGGATGACGTCGTCGAGCCACCGGGTGTTGTCGAGATCGACGTTGCTGCCCGGGGCGTGGTTGAAGGTCACGTGCGCGTCGGCGTTGTTGCAGGTGCCGTCGCCGTTGTTGTCGAAGCGGACGTAGCCGGTTCCCGTGCAGGTCGGGGTCGA
Source organism: Microbacterium sp. ZW T2_14 (assembly GCF_044987405.1). Lineage (NCBI taxonomy): Bacteria > Bacillati > Actinomycetota > Actinomycetes > Micrococcales > Microbacteriaceae > Microbacterium > Microbacterium sp. ZW T2_14. The sequence continues at coordinate 17,291 of NZ_JBJDRK010000018.1, forward strand.
CAGGTGGGTGACGGGGTGGAGCGCGCTGCCGTTGACCTGGGGGAACACTCCCCCGGCCGGGCGGAAGTCGACGTCGGCGAGATCGCAGTCGGTGTCGTTGTCGGCGCTGAGGTCGCACACCGCGGCGATCGCGAAGGCACGGACGATGAACAGGTCGTTGTCGTCGTCGCCGTTGAGCTGGATCTCGGCCTGGTTCGCATAGACGACGAACCGGTCGTTGCCGGTGCCGCCGGTGGCGAGCAGCGGTGCGTGCGCGCCGGGGCTCAGCCAGCCCCGCGTGGTCGCGACGAGCGACGGGAAGGTGTCGGCGGGAAGCAATGCGCCGCCGTCGGGGGCAGGGTCGGCGTCGCGCTGCGTGCCGAAGATCTGCCCGATCTGGAAGGCGTCGTTGCCCGCCCCGCCGTCGAGCGTCATGGTGGCCTGCGTGTCGTCGACGTAGAACGCGTCATTGCCGCCGAGACCGAAGACCGTGATGCGGCCGTTGAGCGCGCGGTCGTACGTGATGCGCTGCACGAGGGCGCTCGGCGCGCTGGACGCGTCGCGATCGCGGTACTGGCTGATCCCGCCGTCGGGGCCGTTGTCCCCGGCCAGTAGCGCGATGTACGCCGGGTGATCGGCCGGCTCGCTCGCCGAGCCGCACACGGCCTGGCCCTGGCTCACCGTGACGCCGAACGGCGACTGGTTGTCGATGCAGCTGAGCGCCCGCAGCAGCCAGATGTCGTCGGCACGCGTGCCGGTGTTGTGGGCCGGGTCGAGGTCGTCGAAGCCGTACACCGCGAGGTCGTCGACGCCCTGGTCCGCCGGACCCGAGTCGAGCACCTCGATGTTGTAGTTCCGCACGCTGCCGTGGCTGCCGTTGGTGTGGACGGCGTAGTGGTCGCTCTCGCCCTGACCGTCGAGGTTGAGCACGTGGCCGGCACCCGGGCCCGGCTGGGCGGGGCTCGTGACGACGTTCATCGACTGCAGGTAGTAGACGGTGATGACGTCTTCGCCGTCGGCGGTGTTCGACGCCGCGCCGGCGTTGCCGTGCACGGTGGTCTTGGAACCGAGGAAGATGTAGCCCGCGCTGCCCCACGTGATCTTGCTGTTGTCGCGGTCGAGGCCGGAGCGGTCGCCGAACTGGATCACGTCGACGTCGCTGCCGCCCCAGATGTTCGTCTGCTGCCCGGGCACCGGGTTCGCGGAGGAGGGTGCGCACGTGCCCATCGGGTCGGCGCCGGTCGCGCCGGGCGTGACGACGCAGTCCGCGATGATGCGGCCGCGGAGGATCATCGACGTGCCGTACTCGGTGAGCACCGAGCCGGTGTCGGCGTTGCCGTGGTCGCCGCGGATGTCGATCGACAGGTTCGCCAGGATCTGGCTGTTCTGGTGCAGCGTGACGTCGTCGCCGACGCGGAGCTCGACGCTGCCGGTCTCGGCGAAGATCGTGCCGTGGGCGACGGGACGCGGGTGGTCGTCGTCCAGGCCGGGCAGCCGCAGGTGCGACTCGGCGAACAGGGCGCTGCCCGAGGCGACGAGGTAGAGGTCCTCATCGAGAGCCTGGGTCTCACGCACCGTGAGCCGGATGTTGCCCGTGAAGGAGTGGGCGAGCACGAGACGCAGATACGCGTCGGTCTCGGTGTAGTAGATGCCGCCGGTGGCCTCGAGTCCGACGTCGTCGCCGGCCTGGGCCAGGCGGGGGTCCGACAGATACGGCGCGGCCGGGTCGTCACCGCAGTTGAGGTACGTGCACTCGAACGGGGGCGCGCGACCCGAGTCCACCATGACGTCCTTCGAGACGAGGCCGATCGATCCGCCGCCGTTGGCGTCCATGTCGACCGAGTCACCGCGGACGTTGTCCTCGTCGGCGTTGAGCTTCGCGTTCAGGATGCTGCCACCCGTCGTCCGCAGGCCCACGTTGCCCGTCGCGAGCGACGAGCTGCCGCCGGTGAAGATCTCCCAGATCGGCATGTCGCCGGTGAGCTCGTCCAGGAAGATGCCCTCGGTCGATCCGCCGCCGATGGCCGCCGCGGTGTCGTACGCCTTCAGCACCCCGCCGCCGATGCCGGTGGGCTGGTTCACCGCCGTGTTGATCTCCAGCCAGTTGTTCGGCGTGCCGATGCCGCCCAGCACGCCGGCCTCGCCCGCGTACATCGTGATGTTGACACCGGTGACGTCGATCGTGGCCCGGCCGTCGGCATCCAGGATCCGCCGCGGCGAGTGCAGCACCACGTCGCCGTTCGTCGAGTGGATGTGGCCGACGAGCATGTCGCCCGAGATCTCGGTGGCCGTGATGTTGCCGTTGGTGCGCAGGAAGATCTGCGAGACGTTCACGCTCATGCCGGGGTCGTCCACCGGGCCGGTGTGACCCGCGCCGCCGGTCCAGGCCGAGTCGACCTGGGCGACGATGTGCACCGTCGTGTCGGGAGTATCTGCCGTCACGGTGTGAGTGGTGCTGTCGATCTGCGACGTGAAGCAGGTCTTCGGCTCCTCTCCGCCGGTGGTGACGTGGCACACGTCGATGTCGTCGCCTGCGCGGAGGTCGGCGAAGTCGTAGGTGGACCCGATCTCGCCGTCGACGTCGGTGCCGAGCGCGCGCAGGATGTGCGCGAGGTTCGCGTCCGACACGTCGGGGCGGAAGTGGGTCTCGTACTTGCCCGACCCCGAGCCGCACGCACCGCCGGGGCACGGGTTGAGCGGGCTGCCGTCGCTGAGCGCCGGGTTGTACTGGCCGAAGTACGTGTAGTCGTAGTAGCTCGTGCCGGGGTTGTAGACGTCGACCTCGACGAGCGACAGCGACGACTGGTCGTCTCCTGCCTTGCTGTCGTTGAGCACGACGTCGACGTCGTCGCCGGCACGGATGCGGGCGATCGGCACGGTGATCGGGTCGGTCAGAGTCTGGTCGGTGCGACGGAACGCCGTGAGGTCGAGGACCGCGTCCTTGCCGGCATCCACCGTCACGACGATGTCGTGCAGGCACGGGGCCGGTCCGTAGCCGCCGCAGAACTCGCTCGACGGGTGGATGTACTTCACGAGCTCCACCTCGATCGGGTTGCGCTCGGGGTCGGGGTTCGCGTGGGTCGGGCTCTGGTGGCCGATGTCGCCGTGCGGGGCGTCGAGGTCGAGCACGTTCGTGCGGATGAGCTCGTGGCCCGAGCCCGACAGGATGTCGCCCGACGCGTTCGTGATCTGCGTCGTGCCCAGCGGGTTCTCGATGTAGTCGTCGAGCCGGATGAACGGGTTGCGCGTCGGGCAGGTAAAGGCGCACGAGTTGTGCAGCAGCACCAGCGTCGGCGGGAACCGGTACAGGATGTCGAAGTCGAACGTCGTCGCCGGACCCGCCTCGCTGAGGCCGGGCGTGTTGGCGCTCGACGCGTCGTTCGGCACGGAGTCGACCCGGATGTCGATGAGCGGCGAGTTGAGTGTGTTCACCACGTCGATGATGTTCGTCACCATGTTGAGGCTCGACGCGTTGAGGAGCTTCACGAAGTCCCACGTCTGCTGGAACTCGAACGTGCCGCCCCGACCCCAGATGACGCCCGCGTCGCCGAGGCTGCCCACCTCGTTGGTGAGGAACCGTGCCTGGGCGCCGTGGTCGTAGACGATGTCGTCGACCGTGAACGTCGTGCCGGTCAGCTGCCCGGTGGTGTGCGTGTTGGTGAACGGGTTGTCTTCGTAGCAGTGGCCCTGGTCGTCGCATACCCGCACGTTGACGATGTTGATGATGTTGCCGGCGGAGTCCACCTCGAGGAGCGGGTTCGGCTCGCCGAGCATGATGACCCGCACCTGCCAGAACGTCTGCCGCGACAGCGAGGTCGGTCCCGAACCGACGCCGCCGTTGCCGAAGTCGAGGAAGCCCTCGGACGTGTCGGCGTCGCGGTTGAAGTTCGAGCCGGTCGCGCGCTGGTTGACGGCCACCGTCAGGTCGGCCGTGCGGATGAGCGATCCGGTGCGCCCGGTGACCTTGGCGAGCGTCTGCACGTCGATCACGGCATCCGCATCGGTGTCGCCGCCGAAGCAGTCGCAGTTCGCGAACGCGTGGGAGACGACGCTCCACGTCTTGTACTCGGCGTTCAGCTCGGTCGCCACCTGGCCCTCGATGACCGCGCCGTTCGCGAGCACCACCTCGGCAGTGCCACGGACGTACACGTAGGTGTTCGCGTCCGAGTCGGCGCCGAAGGCCGCGGTGCTGGTGTCGGAGCGTGCCTCGATCGACACCGGGTCGACGATGGCATGCACGAACACCGAGCGACCCTTGACGGTGCCGGAGATCGTGGTGCGGGTCAGCGCCTGCGCGCCCCACAGGTTGTTGGTGACGCCGTCCCACTCCTTGCTCGCGCCCTGTCCGACGTGGAAGTCGGTGTAGGTCTCGGCGCTGCCGGCGAAGGTGCCGAGGTCTGCGGTGCCCTGTGCGTAGCCGAACACACCCGTGTGCGCCTCGACGGTCGCGGTGTTGTTGAGCGAGATCAGGGTGCCCGCCACGTCGGTGGTGGTCGTGTAGTCCAGCCGTGCGGTCTCGCCGCCCTCGCCGCCGGCGAACAGGCCGCCCGAGTCGGACGAGGCGATGACGATCGGATGCAGCGAACCGTGCGCCGCGACCACCAGTGCGTTGGTGGCGGTGAGCGTCGCACCCGAGGCCACCGACACCGTGCTCGACAGGTGCACATCGGCCTCCGCCTTGGCGGAATTGACCGAGATGAGCCCGCCGCTGTCGTTGGACGACACCGCCTTGGCATCGGAGTGCCCGTCGGTGGTGACGGTGATCGACCCGCCGGTGACGATCGCGTCGGCGCCGACGCTCGCCGAGACCGTCGCGTCGGAGACCGCCCAGGAGTCGGCCGAGCTGACGCTGATCGCGCCACCGCCGCCGCCGGTCGCGGAGGCCGACACGATCTGGTCGCCGCCGATGGCGCTGAACGGGATGGCGCTGCCGATGCCGGCGAGCTTCTCGTTCTTCGGTCCGGGACCTGCGACCGGCGCGATCGCGAAGATGAGCTTCTGCACCGTCGCGCCCTGCCCGGTGAAGTCGACGCCCTCGGTGCGGAACACATGGCCGCTGCCCGAGAACGAGAATGAGACGCCGTCGATCGAGGTGCCGGTGTGGGTGATCGCGATGGCCGAGCCGCCGAGCGTCGACGACAGCTGGTAGCCGTTGGCGTCGCAGCCGCCGACCGGGCAGCCGACCACGTAGTAGCCGTGCCCGTCGACCAGGCCGGTGATGGGCGCGTTGTTCGCGGCGGTCAGCGAGTGGACGTCGACCGCGTTGGTGCCGCCGGCCGAGATCGCGATCGGCGTGATCGGGCCGGCGCTGCCGCCGCAGTCGGCCGCGAGGCCGGTTGCACGGCACTTGGTGCTCGCGAGCTGGTAGCTCTGCCCGCTCTTGCGGATGACCCAGTAGTAGGCGCCGTTGGTGAGGCCGCTGATCGGGGTGCCCGTGGTGAAGTAGCGGACCAGTTGGCCGCTCGCGAAGCCGATGTCGTCGAACGCGTTGTCCTGCGGGCTGGTGTCGCGGGCGAAGTAGATGTTGTCGGTGTCGGAGCCGGTCGTCGTGACCCATGTGCTGCTGCCGGAGTCCCACTGCTTGTCGACCTGGCCGGCGGTGAACGTCGCCGTCGCGGCCGGCGCGTGGTACGTCACGTAGTCGCCGTTGTGGAACCCGCTCGAGCCGCCGACGGTGTGGGTGCCGTTGTCGACGGCGCCCGCGCCGACGCTGTCGGTGATGGTGGGTGCACCGACCGCGCGCAGCTTGATCGTGTAGTCGTCGACCTTGTACACCTCGTACAGCGTGTCGGCCGTGAGGCCGCCGATCGACGTGCCGCCGTTGACGAGCTGGTAGAGCAGCACGTCGCCGGTGCTCAGTCCGTGCTTGCGGGTGCCGAAGCTGATCGTGTCGTAGACCGTGCTGACGTTGTCGCTCGAGAAGACCACGCCCAGCTGGACGGTGTCGGCATCGATCACGATGATCGCGTACTGGCGGCCCGGCACGAGCCCGGGCACCGACGGCTGGCCCTGCGCGTTGTAGGTGACGGTGTCGCCCGTGGTGGCGTTGTGCGACGCGCCGAACGAGATGGTGTGCGCGGTGCCGTCGACGCCGCCCACGGCGTCGAACGTGCCGTCCGACCCCGGAGGCAGCGGCGGGTTGGCCGCGGCCGACAGCAGCACGTCGCCGCCCGCGATGATCGACGCGCCGCCGGTGATGAGGGCCGACGAGGTCGGGTTCATCGAGGCGTGGGCGTCGAAGCTCGAGACGTTGAGCACGCCGCCGGTGGCGCTGTACGTGCTGGCGTCGGCGTCGTACGAGCTGACCGCCTTGGCGCTGATCGCGGCTTCGACGCGGATGACGGATGCCGCTCCCCCGAGGGTGACCGTCACGGTGGGGTGTCCCTCCGCCGTCGACGACGAGCTGCCGATCTGGATGAGTCCGCCGCCGATGTTGCGGATGCCCGCCTCGGCGCGGTCGTTGCCCTGCGCGAGGACGGTGAGGCCCTTCGCGCCGTTCCCGCCGTTGACGTTCACGTGGCCGAACAGGTTGGCGGCGGTGGTGCCCGAGGCCGTCGAGGTCGGGTTGGAGTTGGGCTGGGCGTTGATCAGCGCGCCGCCGGTGCGCTTGTAGAACGAGTCCGCGTAGTTGCCCGACAGTGCCCGCAGCACCACGTTGCCGTTCGGGGCCGCGACCGTGGCGCCCGCCTCGACCTCGGCCTTGACGATCGCTTTGGCCGTGGCGTGCAGGCTGGACGACCCGATCGAGAGGCCGAACGAGAAGGTCGTCTGCACCACGGAGGCGTCGGCCTTGTTGTCGGTCAGGAACGCCGTGCCGTCGAAGTTGTGCCAGGCCTCGATCGTGACGTTCGCGCCGTTGCTCTTCACCGATCCGGTGCCGACGACGGCGGTGCGCACGTCGGACTCGTCGGTGGCGGTGATCGTCCCGAAGCTCGCCGAGACGAAGCCCGACAGCGACAGCGCGCGGTACACGGCGACGGCGGCGGTCCGCACGTCGCTGCGGATCACGATGGCGCCCGAGGCGGTGAGCACACCGCCGACCAGCGCACGCGCCGTGGTCGCCACGCCGGAGGACTGCGTGCCGTCGGTGGCACCGGCGAGCAGGCCGCCGCCGACCGCTCGGCCTTCGGTGAGGGCCGTCGCGGTGACGAACGTCAGGACGTTCGCCGACGCCAGCACCCCCGAGAGCCCGTGGAACTCGGCGGTGACGCTGCCGGCGCTCGTGGCGTAGCCATCGACCATGCCGACGCCGATACCGAGTGCGGCCGCGAGCGAGTACGCGTCGACCTGTGCGTCGCCGAGCGAGCGGGCGATGACCCACAGCGCGCCGGTGGCAGAGACCGTGGTGCCCGAGCCGACGGCCGCGCGCACGGTGGGCGAGTTGATCGCGTGCCCCTCGGCGCCCGTCACGCTGCCGAGCAGCGACGCTCCGCCGAGCGAAGCGCGTGCGAAGGCCGGCGCGACCACGGTCGGCGAGTTGTCGCCGATGACCGTGTTGTAGGTGTACGTGGGGCGGATCGCCGCGCCCGCGGCATCCGTGTTGCTGCGTGCTCGCACCGTGACGCTCGCGCCGCTCAGCACGCCGCCGGAGACGGTGTAGGCCTTCACGGTCGGGCGCAGGTCGGCCTTCGTGGTGGTCTGGCCGACCGCGAACCCGAGTCCGGCGTTGAAGCCGACCGCGTCCGCGATGGCGGTCGTCACGGCTGCCGCGTCGAGCAGGATGCTGCCGCCTCCGTTCGCGCGCAGCTCGGCGCGGTCGCCGAGGTAGGCGAGGGCGGTCGCCATGTTCGTCGCGGTGCCCTGGATGTACGAGCCGGCGGCGAGCACGCCGAATCCGGCGGCGACCGCCATGACGTACACGTGCGAGGTGTAGTCGGTGGCGACGGTGATGCCGCCCGCGCCGGAGGTGGTGACGGTGGCCGGGTCAAGGGCGTTCGCGGCGGCGACCCCGTCGGCCGGACCGACCCAGCTGGCGACGGTCGTCGAGTCGGTGGTGTTCATCGCGACGAGTGTGCCGCCGAGCAGCGAGACGCCCACGGTGGTGCTCGAGGCGAGCGGCGTGCTCGACCCGCCGGCCGTCATCGACACCGAGCCCGCGGTGACGTCGGCGCGATCGTCGATGTGCGTCGACACGGTGCCGGTCGTCGTGGCCTCGAGTGTGATGCCCGACAGCGAGATCGGCGAGATCTGCACGCTGCTGCCGGTCACGCCGGCGTTGGCGGTGCGTGTCGCGGTCAGGATCACCGCGCCGGAGCCCAGCGCGACCGTCTCGTCGAACCCGATGTACGCCTCGGTCGTGCCGGCGACCGTCGCGATCGGGTTGCTGACGAGCACGTTGGCGAGCAGGCTGATGCCGACCATCTTGGCCTCGGCCGTGGCATCCGGCGTCGCGATGGCGCTGATCGTCAGCGAGCCCGCGTTGACGGTCTTGCCGTTGCCGACGAAGGCCCGCGTGATGCCGGTGGAGCGCGCTTCGGGCCGCATCAGCGAGACCGAGAGCAGGCCGCCCGACAGGCCGCCGACGAGCGCCTGTGCGTCGTCGTCCGATGTCGCTGTGACGATGACGGCCCCGCCGCCCACGTTCGCGCCGCCGAGGCCGGCCTCGGTCGTGGCCGTCACCTCGCCGAGCGCGTAGGCGATGATCACGCCGACGAGGGCGATGGCGATGAGCTCGGAAGCGTCGGCGATCGCGATGTTGTGCGAGTTCGCGACGGCCGACGCCGACGACCCGCCCGCGACCTGCCCCGCGTAGACCGCCGCGGTGCGCCCGCTGACGCGTGCCAGCGGCAGCTGCACGATGATCGCGACGCCGCCGATGGTCGGGGCGTTCGAGGTCGAGTCCGCCGTGTAGGTCGAGTCGGCGGTGACGGTGAACGCTCCGCTGGTGGTCGCGACGCTGCCCGCGTCGTCGCCGCCGGCGACGGTGTCGGCCGAGACCTTCGCCGTCGTCGCAATGCCGGTGAGCGTCCCGAGACCCACCGCGACGAAGAGGCTGTCGGCGATGGCGTGCATGGTCGCATCGGCGTCGATCGTGACGGACGCGGATCCGGTGATCGCACCGTTGAGAAGTGCGCGCACCGAGCCCGACACGGTCGCCTCGATCAGCACGATGCCCGCGGCGATGCCGCCCAGGGCGAAGCCCTGCAGCGTGCTGCGCGCCAGGTTCTGCTCGCCGCCGAAGGACGACAGCAGCGCCTTCACCGTCACGGCGCCCGACACGTTCACCGACGCGGTCGACCCCACGATCGCGAGCGTCTCGCCCGAGACGATGGCCGTCGAGCTGACGCCGGTGCCGCTGAGTCCCGCCGAGATCGTCAGCACCTTCGTGTCGGCGACGGCCTGGTTGCCGGCCTGCGCCTGCACGAAGAGGCTCGCCGTCTTGGTCGCCGTCGAGAGGATGTCGCCGTCGAAGCGCGCGATCGTCGCTGCGGCCACCTCGGCCGTCGTGACCTGCACGGCCACTGCCGCCCCGATGCCGGCCCCGACGGCGAGTGTGCTCGACGAGGCGCGGTTGGCCGACGTCGCCTGCACCGTGACGGGGTCTCCGGGAGCGCTCACGACCGAGCCCGCCTTGACCTCGGCGGTCGTGGCGGCTGCGGCGGTGATCTCTGCGGTCGACGAGTTCACCGCGACGCCCGCGATGCCGCCGATCGCGACCAGCACGACCTCGCTCGTTGCGCGGTTGGCGCTGGTGGCCGTGACGCTGACGCCGGCGTTGCCGGTCAGGTCGCCCTCGGCCGAGGCTGTGGTGGCTCCCGCGACCGTGGCGGTCGGCACCGAGACGGCCGCGCCGCCGAGGAGCCCGCCGCCGGCGAGGTCGGTGTGCACCTCGGCGGTGTTGGCGGAGGTCGCCGAGAACGCGACGGTTCCGAAGCTGCTGATCTGCTGGTCGTTGTTCGCGTCCGCGGACGTCGCGGCCACATCCGCGGCGCTCGTGATGGTCGCGCTGAGGACGTTCACGCCGATGCCGACCCCGAGCGACCCGGCCACGAGCAGCACCTTGGACTGTGCGAAGTTCTGGCCGTTCGCTGTCACGTGCACCGAGGCCGACGAGACGACGTCGCCGTCGAGGGCGGCGATGAGGCCGCTGCCGAGGGTCGCGTCGGCGAAGACGACGGCCCCCGAGAACGCCATGCTGACCTGGATGCTGTTGACCAGCGCGATCGCCTCGTTGCGCCCCGGCTGCGTGGCGCTGACGACGACCGCACCAGTGGCGGTGAGGGATGCCGGTCCCGTGACCCGTGCCGCCACCTCGGCGCCGTCGGTCACGATGGCGATGGCGACCGACGCGTTGAACGACGCGCCGCCGACGCCGATGACGTCGACCTGCGCGGACGCCTGCTGGCGACCGGTGGCGCTCACGGTGATGTCGTCGGCCGAGACGGAGCCGCTCAGCTGCGCGGTGGTGTGTCCCGAGACGGTGGCGATCGGCACCATCGCGGTGATGGCGGCGAGGCCGACCGAGACGCCCGGCGTGTAGGCCCGCACCGCATTGGTGGCGGATGCCGTCACGCTGACGTCGGCGGTGGGCACCGCGGCGAGGCTCAGGCTGCCGCCGAGCTCGGCCTCGGTGTCGCGGTCGCTCGTGGCCACGAGCACCGTGACGCCGACGGCGAGCGCGCCGGTCGAGACGTTGACGGCGAGCGGAGCGATGGTCGAACGCTCACCGGAGGCCGCGACGATCGCGTTGCCGTCGACGGTGCCGGTGGCGAAGGACTCGGCGCGCGTGAGGCCGGAGTAAGTGACGACGGCGACGACGCCGCTGAGCCCGACGAAGATGCCGCCGGCGACGCCGATCGACAGGACCGTCGGCACGAAGCGGTCGGAGGCCCGCACGTCGAGTCCGCCGATGTGGTCGAGGGCCACCGCGCCGACGCGGGCCAGCGCGTCTCCGTCGATCGCGATCATGGCGATCGAGACGCCGGCGGCGCCGGCTCCGACCGTGACGCCGATCGCGTAGACCGACACCTCGCGGTCGGCCCGCGCGTTCACGAACAGCCCGCCGTCGGCGCGGTCGACGAACGCGCCGGTGTCGACGTGGGCGGTCTGTGCCGCGTGGTCGTTGAGCACCGCGACCTGACCGGCGATCGCGATGAAGCCGCCGGCCCCGGCGACGCCGATCTGCGTGGTCCGTTCGGTCGCCAGCGCCTTCACGTCCACCCGGCCGGCGGCGTCGACGTGGGCGCCGCTGTAGATGCCGGCGTCGGTGTTCAGACCGATGGTCAGCACCGTGACGCCGGCGCCGATCGCTCCGACACCGCCGGCCACGGCGCCGGCGAGCGCGAAGACCACGAGCTCATCGGTGGCGATGACCGAGATGTCGGCGAGCTGCGAGTGGACGCTGCCGTAGATGCCCGCCGAGGTGCCGGACGGCGGCGCGGGCTGCGTGAAGCGCGTCGAGGTCGGCGACGTCTGGTTCGACGAGCTGCCGACGGCGGTGCCGGCGCCGGCCATCGTGCCGTACACCGTGTTCTGGTACGGCGTCGTCCCCGATCCCGAAGGCGCATCGCCGAGGATCGACTTCCAGCCGCTCGACCCGCCGCCGGCGACAACCTCGTCGGCGTCGTCCTGCGAGCTCTGGCCGCCGCCGTAGTCGGTCGGGTCGGTGTCTTGGATCGCACTCCAGTCGGACGGCGAGGTGTCGGGCTGGGCGCCCTTGCTCACGCGCTTGGCCGTGTACCGCTGGCCGGCGAAGGTGACGATGTCGCCGGTGTTGTACGAGGTGTCGGCGGCCCACACGCCGCGGTCAGGCCCGTTGCCATCGCTCGAGTACGACGCTGTCGGCGCTGTGCCGATCGACCACACCGAGACCGCGCCCGCCGCACCGACGAACCCGCCGCCGACGCTCATCGCGTACGACTGCACGTGCTTCACGCCGAGGGCGTTCACGGCGACGTCGCCCTGGGCCCACACGTCGGTGCCGGTCGCGAGGTAGGCGGTCACGCCGATGCTCGCGACGCCGATGTCTACGCCGCCGGCTGCGCCGACGAAGCCGCCCGCCGCGCCGCCGGCGAAGGTGACCGAGTCGAAGCGGTCTGCCGCCGTGACCGAGACGCCCTGCTGGCTGGATGCCGCCGACACCGCGCCGGCCGCGTTGACGGTCGTGCCGAGATCGATGTACGCCTGCGTGACGACGGTGAAGATGTTGACTCCGACGTTGGCGGTGACGCCGACGAAGCCGGCGCCGACGCCCGCGACGAGTCCGAACAGGCTCTCGTGCGAGACCGCCTGGACGGCGAGTCCGTGGAACTCGCCGAACGACGTGAAGTCGCCCGCCGAGATGAGGCCGTTGCTGACGCCCCCGAGGCCTGCTGCGCCGTTGCCGCCGACGACGATGGTGTCGTACTGGCCGATGACGGCCTTCGTCGTCTTGTCGACGACCGCGACGCCCACGCCCACACCGACGCCGACGTAGCCGGCGGCGATCGACGCGGTCACGAGGATCAGCTGGTCGTCGGACCGGGCGAAGACGCCGATGTCGCCGACGGCGCGCAGCACGACGTGGTCGCCGGTGCGGGCGATGGTCGAGGTCGTGACGACGGTCACGCCGACCGTGCCGGCCACACCGACCGTGCCGCCGCCGGCGGCGGCGTTGACCGAGATGATGGCGAGCGACGAGTCGGCGACGACGACGATGTCGTCACGCGCGTTCACCACGGCGTTGTCGCGGATCTCCGCGGTCGTCGTGAGATCGATCACCCGAACGGCGGCCGAGGCGCCGACGCCCGCGGTGCCGCCGATCGCGAGGGCCGCGGCGAGGCCGAGGGTGCGGAACGAGCTGGATGCCGACACCAGGACCGACTGCGCGGTCCCCGCCGATGCGGGGTCGTTCACGCTGCACGCCACGTCGCCGCAGTTGATGCGGGCGCCGGCGCCGATCCACGACTCGACGTGGACGGTGGCGACGGTCACCGATCCCGAGAGCGTGACGGCGGCGGTGCCGGATCCACCGGCCGAGATGCCGATGCCCGCGAGGGAGGTGCTGTCGGTCGCGGTGACCGCGACGCCCGCGAAGCCGCTCTGCTGCGGGGCGCCGGTCGACTGGGGGCCGAGGGCCGAGGCATCCGCCGCCGGCAGGTCGCCCGACGGGACGATGCTGTGCGAGCGGCCACTGCCCGTGGAGCTGAAGACGATCGGGACGATCGGTCCGGCGACGCCGTTGCAGTCGTCGGCGAGTCCGGTGGCTTCGCACTGCGTGCGTGCGAGCTGGAAGTGGTTCGGGTTGCTGTTCACGACGTAGTACGTCGCGCCGTCGACGAGGCCGCCGATCGGGGTCCCACCGCCCGCGCTGTAGATGACCGGGTCGCCGACGTTGGCGGTGATGTCATACGGGAGCACGAGGTAGTCGGTGCCGACGGCGTACTGGGCGGTGAACCGCGGCGACACGTCGGACGGAAGACCGGGCTGGGTGGTGGGCACGAACCGGTGGTTCTCACCCATCTTGGCGCCGCCGGGGAGGGTCAGCCCGGTGAGGAGCTTGCCGGGCGCACACGAGTATTCGTCGGAGCCGGGCGACAGCGGAGGCCCGCGCTCGGTGCACAGTTTGATGGCGGTGCTCGAGACGGGGATCGCGTAGTAGGTCGCTCCGTCGGTGAGTCCGGAGATGGGCGCACCGCCGCCGGCGTCGTACACGACCTGCTGGCCGGACTTGAAGCCGTGCTGGTAGCCGAGGTTGACGGTGGCGCCGTCGGCCTGGAGTCCGCTGCCGTTGATCGGGCTGTGCGGGTACGGCGTCGGGTATCCGCCGAGTGTGCCCCGCGGGTCGAAGCGCGTGTCGGTGCCGTTGGTGTCGAACGAGCCCGAGGCGACCGTCGTGTGCGTCATGTGGCCGGCCAGCGCCCGCGAGGTGACCCGCGCGCCGTCGCCGATCCAGGAATGCGTCGTCTTCATCACGACAGGTACGGCGACGCCCGCGCCCACCGCGGCGGTGCCGGCGACCGAGATGTTGCCGGCGATCGTGAAGAGCGTGAAGTCGTCGGCTGCGGCGACGATGACGTTGCCGCCGGCGGTGATGACGGCGGATGCCCCGATCCAGGCCTTCGTCGTGACCGTGACGACCGGCACCGCGGCGTTGACGGTGACGGCAGCGGTGCCGCCGACCGATCCGCCCGCCGAGATCGAGTCGATCTGCTCGGACGAGGTGGCGCTCACCACGACGTCGCCGTTGGCGTTCACGACGGCGCCCGCTCCGATGGAGGACTGGGTGGTCTTGTGCACGACCTCGACGTCGACGCCGACGCCGACGCCCGCCGTGCCGCCCACAGCCAGCACGCCGGCGAGGGAGAGGACGGTGGTGTCGTTGGATGCCGCGACGACGACGTCCTGCGTCAGGCTCGGGTTCGCGTTGGTGCACGAGACGCCGACGCAGTTGACCTTCGCGCCGCCGCCGATGCTCGCGGTGGTGGTGTCGGTCAGGACGTTGACGGTGACCGATCCGCCGACGCCGACCGAGTTGCCGCCGGCGCCGCCGACGGCGAAGAGCAGGAAGTCGCCGGACTGCTCGGCCTTGACCAGGGTGTCGCCGGCGGCCTGCACGTCGGCGCCGCTCAGGATCTGCGCGGTGACGTCGTCGTCGCGGACGTTCACTGTCACGGATGCGCCGACCCCGGTGCCGCTGCCCGAGACGGCGATGTTGCCGCTGGAGAGCTTCGCGACGACCGTCTTCTTCGCGTGCACGGTGAGGTCGCCGTTCGCGCGGACCGTCGACTGGCCGATACGCGCGAGCGTCTGCGGATCGCTGCCGCCCTGGTTCGCCACGATGACGAGCACAGCGCCGGTCGCGGCCACGCTGCCGCTGATGGTCACGCCACCCGACACGGCGAGCACGAACCAGTCCTCGTTCGAGGTCGCCTCGACCTTGACACTGCCCCCGGCGCGCACCGCCGCCTGGTCGCCGATCCAGGCGCGGACGTCGGAGTTCGAGATCTCGACGGCGACGGTGATCCCCACGCTCGAAGAGTCCATGCTGAGGGCCAGCGCGCCGGCGGCGTCGACGACCGTGAGCGCGTCGGTCGCCGACACGGTGACGTTCTGCCCGGCACCGCCCACGGCGCCCGTCTGATTCAGCTGTGCGCCGTTGCCGATCCACGCACGCGTCTGCAGGTTGAAGATGTTGACGATGAACGCGCCGACGACGGCCGTGCCCTGCGTGGCACCGCCCGCGATCGCGATGTTCGTCACCGCCGGGATGTCGATCTTGCCCTTCACCGGCTCCGGCAGCTCGGGCGCGATCGGATCGAGCGTCGTCGTCGCGGTGACCGCGATGGCGCCGGACGCGTCGACCTCCGTCGGGGATCCGACCGTCGAGTCGATCCAGGCGCGCGTGTTCACCTCGAGGTAGTTGACGAGGAACGCGCCGCCGACGGCGGCGTCCGAGCCGGTGCCCAGGGCACCCGAGATCGCGAGGTTCTGCAGCCGCATTGGCTGTGTCGCCGTCACGGTCACGCCGCCGGCCGGTGCATCGAGCTCGGCTCCCGCGCCGACGGATGCCTCCGACGTGAGCAGCAGGATCTGCACCGCCGCGCTGCCGGCCACCGAGGTGTTCTTGCCGCCCGCGGCGGCGAACGACCAGACGATGAAGTCGTTGTGGGTGCCGGCCGGGGCGACGGCGGCGACGGTGACCCCGGTCTGGCCGGTGGCGTGCGTGCCGGCACCGATGGTCGCACGGTTGGTGGCGTCCTGGACATTGAGTCCGATGGTGGCGCCCACGCGCGTGCCGCCGTGGGTGACGTCGATCGCGGTGCCGAGCGCGAAGACGTACGCGCGCTGGGCCAGGAGCGATCGCACGATCAGCTCGCCCGTCGTCGCGGTGACGGTGACGTTCGCGGCGATGCGCGCCGTCGACGTCGCGACCAGCCAGTTGACGCCCACTGCGGCCGCCACCGCCGTGGTGTCGCTGCTGCCGCTGCCGGACTGCCCGGACTGCGCGGACTGCTGCTGGTTGGCGCCGTTGCCGCCGTTCTGTCCGTTGGTGCCGCCGTTCGACGACGGCATGCCCGCGGTGTCGTCGCGCGTGCCTGCCGTGTTCGGGTTCTTGTCGCCGTTCACGGCCTCGCCCGACTTCTGGTCGCCGGACTGGCTCTCGCTGGCGCTGGCGCCCTCGGCCGACGCTTCGACCTTGGCCTCGGTGAAGGCGAGCGAGTCCGCGACCACCGAGACCGTCGTGGCCGAGGCATCCCGCGCCATCTCGGCGAGCGTGTCCCATCCGACGACCGCGTTCACGGCGATGATCGCCCCGACCGCCGCGCTCTTTCCCGCCGCCTTCGCGTTCCCGTCGGTGCGGATGCGCAGCTGGTGGGTGGCGGTGACGCTGAGCGGCCCGCCGACGTTCGTGGCCGCGCCCGACCCGAGCCGCGCGGTCGCGTCATCGTCGACGCTGATCACGAGAGCCACGACCGGTGCGATCGCCGCAGCGCCGGTCGAGGTGCTGCCGCCCTCGGCCTTCGTGATGAACTCGCGGAAGCCGTAGGCGGTGATCGCGAGGCCCGTCCCGCCGGTCAGCGCCGCGCCGTCCTCGACCTCGGCGCGCACGTCGCTGCCGTCGACGACCTGCAGCGTGAACACGGCGCCGACGCCGGTCGCCTTGCCCTGACTGGCCTGCGAGGTCGCGGTCGCGGCATCCCGCTCATTGCTCTCGGCAGAGACCGCGGATGCCGCCGACGACAGCGTCACGGACGCCCCGGCCGGCACGACGGCCTCGGTCTGGTTGCCGAGGATGTTGATCGCGATGGCGCCCGCGACGCCGACGCTGTCGGACTTGCTGGCGCCGGCACGCGCGATCGAGGTGACCTCGTGCTCGAACAGCCGGAACAGGTCGTCGTCGGCCGGAGTGGCGGGCAGGCGGTCGCCCGAGCCGACCGTCACCGACTGCTGCACCCACTCGTGGCTGCCGTTGCGCTTGTAGAAGCCCGGGGCGTGCGAGCCGTCCTGCTTCGTGAGCGAGAACCAGTCGCCCTCTTCGATCTCGTCCTTGGGCAGGTCGTCCTTCTTGGCGTAGACCGCGGCGGTCTGGAACACCCAGATCGTGCCGTTGTACTTCCACACCGAGTTGCCGGGGTGGCCGTCCTTCTCGGCGCCGAGCAGGAACAGCTGGTTCATCGAGGGCGAACCCGGCAGCTGGTCGCCGGCGCTGATGGCGCCCGGTGTCGTGTTCGACCAGCTCGACCCGTCGAACGTGTAGACGCCCTCCTGGCCGGACTCCTTGACGTACGCGGTGTCGTTCTTCGACGGACCCGGCAGCTGCTCGCCCGAGTCGACGACGATCCACGTCTTGGTCTCGTCGTCCCAGCGCCGCACCACGTCGTCGGTGTCGCCGTCGAGCATGCCCGCTTCGACGACGAGGCCGGTGGCCGTGATCGTCGAGACGCCGGTCGTCGCGTTGACCGTGATCTCAACCGCCTGCACCGCGACGCCGGCGCCGATGCCGACGTCGCCCTTGGTCGACGTGTCGCCCCGGGCGTCGGCCTTCGAGTCGATGTCGGCGAGCGCACGAAGGGTCACGAGGCCGCCGGCGGTGACGATCACGCCGTTCGCGAAACGGGCTCGCACCGTCGGGGAGACGACCGCGATCGCGATCGCACCGGCGATCGACAGCGAGGCGCCGTCGTCGTCGTTCGTCGCGGCCTTCGGCGTCGACGAGGTCGACGTCGACCCGGCGCCGTTCTGCTGCTTGGTGGAGCTGGCCTGACCGAGGTTGGCGTCGGCCTTCTGGTTGACGTCCTTGCCGCCCTGGTCCTTGCCCTCGGACGGCTTGGCGCCCTGGGCCGAGGCCTGGGCGGTGGTCTTCGCGTCGACGCGCTGCGTGGCGATGAACGACGCCGCGCCGGTCGTCGTGAGGCTGCGGTCGCTGCCAGACGTCGACGTGATGTCGTCGAGGATCGCGAGGGCGAGCGAGACACCGATCCCGGCGGTCGTGCCGGCGGTGGTCGACCCCTTCGCCGTGGTGTCGGCGGCGACGGTCTGGGTGGCGGTGGCGGTGATGCTCGACGCGGTGAGCGGAGCGGAGCCTCTGCCGATGGATGCTGCGGTGTGGACGGTTGCGATGACGATGGCGACCGAGGGGGTGATGGTGACCCCTCCGCCGGCGGCGCCTGCTTCTGCCTCGGTGGTGAGCGTGACGCCGTGCGTGGCGGTGATGCTGAGTGCGCCTGCACCGGTGAGCGGGGGGCCGCGCGTGCCGTTCGCGGCGAGCGCGATGCCCGCGTACACCTCGTGCGTCACGAGGTTGAGCCCGAGCGCCGCGCCGATGCCGACGGTGCCGTCGCCCGACTGGTCGGCCTTCGCCGAGGCCTTGTCGGTGCTCTTCGAGCCGGCGGTGAAGCTCACGGTGCCGCCGCTGAGGATCACGCCCTGCAGCGGCTGATCGACGGGCTGCGGCGCGGGATCGTCGCTCGCGTCGAGGAGCGCCCGCGTGTCTTCGTCGACGATGTTCAGCGCGAACGCGCCGGCGACGCCGAGCGTGCCGCCTGTGCCGGTCGCGCCGGCCTGCGCGGTGGCTTCGAAGACGTGGGCGTCGTCGGGCCCGTCGACCTTGACGTTCGCCGTCACGGCGAGCGAGGCGGCGTGGAGCGAGGCGCCGATCCCGAGTCCCGCCTCGTTCACGAGCCGCACCTTGTTGACGGCCACGGCGGCGCCGATGCCCACCGTCGAGGAGTCGGTCGCCGTTCCCTGGGCGGTGGCCGCGGCATCCGTGTTGTTGGAAGCGAGGAAGGTGACCGCGCCGCCGGTGGTGAGCGAGGAGCCGGCGAGCAGCATGGCGCGCGCCACCGAGGTCACGAGGTTGATGGCGACGGCGGCCGCCACCGACACCGAGGTGCCGTCTTCGTTCTTCTGCTCGGGCGTCGAGGTGCCGCCGCCCGCGCCTCCCTTGGTCTTGCTGCCCGCGTCGCCCAGCTTGGCGTCGGACTTCGTCTTAACGTTGTCGTTCGTCGCGTTGCCGCCCGCTCCCTCACCCGGCGCTCCGGCCGCGCTCGCCTCGGCGTTCGTGGTCGTCTTCGAGACCGCCGACGCGGTCAGCGACACCGGTCCGGTGGCTGCGACATCACGGGCGATGGATGCCTCGGCCTCGTGGTCGACGCTCGCGAGGGCGAACGAGATGGTCAGCGCCAGGGACGAGCCGCTGCCCGCCTTGGTCGCGCCGGTCGCGGACGTCGTCGCCTTCGCGGTCTGCGACGCGGTCGCCGCGAGTGAGCCGAGCGTGAGCGCGGCGCCGGCGAGCACGCCGGCAAAGGTGCGGACGTTGTGGATGGCGATGCTCGCGACTCCCGTGAGCGTCGCGCTGGTGCCGCCGTCCGAGCCGCCGACGGTGGTCGTGGTGGCGTCGTCGGCGCCGGTCGCCGTGAGGACCAGGGCGCCGATGCCGGTGGGCGCCGCGCCGGTCGCGACGGCGGCCACGATGTCGTCCCGGATGAGGCTCAGCGCGACCGACGCCCCGGCGCCGACCGCACTGCCGTTGTCGCCCCCGAGCTCCTGCTTGGCGGTCGCCTTCGCGGTGCTCTTGTGGCTGCCGCGCGCGGTGACGGTGACCGCGCGGTTCGCGAACGAGCCGGCGCCGTCGATGGTCGCGGAGGTCAGCGCGTCGATCTTCGCGAGGGCGAACGAACCCGCCACGGCGATGGATCCGCCGGAGGTCTTCTTGCCCGAGACCGCGGTGGCGGTGAAGGACGAGTCCCCCGCGTCAGGTCCCTCGGCCGCGATGGTGAGTCCGCCCGCGGCGTCGATCGCGCCGCCCTGCACGAACGCCCGGGTGGTGAGATCCGTGATGAGCAGCGCGATGCCGATGCCCACGCCGTTGCCGCTGGCGCCGCCGGCCCCGCTCGTCGTGCCGCCGTCCCCCGTCACCGCGATGGCGTTCTTGCCGCGCGCCGTCACCTTCTGGGCACCGGTCGTCGTCACCTTGGCCCCGACGATGCGGCCGGTCGTGATCGCGTCGGTGAGGGCCATGCCGAACGCGCCTGCGACGCTGAGGCCGCCGTCGCTCGTGCTCGCCTGCCCGTTGCCGCGTCCGGCGCCGTTGGCGCCCTTGTTGTTCTGCGACGCGCCTCCGGGGCTGGCCTTGGCCGTCGCGGTGACCGTGGCCGTCTGCGACGCCAGGATGTCGACGGATGCCGCGGACGTGCCGGCTCCGTTGGTCGAGTCGATCGCGGCATCCGTCGTCTGCGAGAGGTGTGCGATGGCGACACCCGCTCCGCTTCCCGCTTCGTGCGCGTCGCCCACCGCGTTGAGCGTGGCGGTGTTCGCCGCCGCGATCCCGAGCGCTCCCCCGACGATCATCCGCGCGTTGCCGGTGACCTTGCCGATGGCGCTCGCCGTCACGCTCAGGATGGCGACCGCGGCGTCGAAGCTGCTGCTCAGGGGGTCCTCGTCCTTGGACGGGTCCGTCTGCGGCGTGGCGCCGACATCCACCGTCGAGGTCGCGGAGATGGTCGCGGCGCCGTCGACATCGACGACGGCGTCGCCGTCGACGGTGGCCGACGCGTTCGACGTGACGAAAGCGGCGTCGCCGTAGTCCTTGATGAGGGTCACCGGTCCGATGACGGACGACGCCGTCGCGATGAAGGCGCCGGTCGCCGTGATGACCGAGCCGCCGCGGACGGCGACGACCGCATCGGCGTTCGCGAGGATCAGGTAGGCCGTCCCCGCCGTGGCGTCGGGCACGACCGTGGCGGTCGCCGTCAGTGTGATCCCGCCGGTGGCCGCGCCGCCGTCACCTGTCGCGTGGAGCTGGCCGCCGTCGACGATCACCGCCGCGTCGGCGTCGTGGTCGAGGCACTCCGTGATGCTGAAGTCGTCGAAGTCCGTGCAGTCGGCCACGTTCACCGGGATGCCGTCGGTGTTGCTCTCGGCGGCCGTCAGCGTGATGTCACCGGCACTCAGCGAGCCCGTCACCGTGATCGTCTCGAACTGGGCGACGAAGGCCGCGAATCCGAGGATGAGGATGTCGACGATCGTCAGCGAGTCACGCCCGCCGCCACCGGAGATCTTGAGCACGGTGCCCGTGCCGACCGGAGCCATGAACGTCGTCGTCTCGAAGGTGCCGTTGAGGCTGCGCAGCTGGAGCTGGCCGGCGGCCGGTCCGGACTCGAGGATCGCCTCGTCGTCCTTGTCGTCGGCGAGCGCGAAGTCCACGCCGGCGCCCGGGTCGTTGTCGGCGACGATCGGCTCGATGCCGGTGTACTCGACGCGGGTCGAACCGAACTGCATGACACCGCTCGAGCCGTCCGTCGGCTGCGACGAGAATCCGGCGCCGCCGCGGGTGACCAGGGTGTCGAAGCCGGCCGCGCCGTCGAAGCCGACGGTGAGCGCGGGATCGCTGCCGCCGAAGTCGATCGTGAACGTGTCGTCACCGGCGGTGCCGGTCACGCGGATCACCGAGATCTCGGCGAGCAGCCGGGTGACGCCCTCGAAGGTGACCGTCCCGTCGGCGTGGAAGACCAGCGACGACGACGTGCCCGACATGGTGATCACCCAGGGCGCCGGCGCCGGGGCCGGCTCGGGCTCGGCGGGCGCTGTCGTCTCGGCCGGGGCGGTGTCGGCGGGAGCCGTGTCGGTGGGAGCCGCCACATCCGTCGCGTCGAAGGGCCTGACATCGAGTGCCGCCGGCTGACCGATCATCTCGACCTGGTCTGCGGCGTCGGCGGAGGCGGATGCACCGCTCGACGCGGACCCCTCGACTGCCGGTGCTGCTGCGGGCGCGAGATCGGGCTGGCGTGCGGCGGGTGCGGCCGTGATGGTCGTCGCGTCCGCGTTCGCGGGCACGCCGAAGGGGATCGCGATGCTCACCGCGACGGCGATCGCCGTCGCGTACGCGAGCATTGCGAACGCCGCGCTCTGTGAGCGCTTCGTCCCCTGTCCCCAAACCATGACGCGCCTGTCGCTCGAATATCGAATGTGACAACAACGCGCCGGTGCACTCGTTCCGCTTCGCGGCTCCCCCGAACCCCGGCGATGACAATGCATCGAACCCCTGCACGGCTCACCGCCTCCGCCCACCCGAGGGCGAAGCGGACGGCGAACCGAACAGGCGCAAAGCTAAACCCGCAGCGGACGCGACGTCAAGCGTCTGCGCAACATTCCCGCAGCCACGGCCCATGCCGTCCGGGGAATGCGGTGCCGGTCACGTCATGGCGGACGTGCGCCCGGGACCCGTTCAGCTCAAGCCGGAGTAGGCGTGCAGGCCCTTGAAGAACATGTTCACGATCGTGAAGTTGAAGATCACCGCGGTGAAGCCGATGATCGACAGCCAGGCCGAGCGGGAGCCCCGCCACCCGCGTGTCGCACGCGCATGGATGTAGCCGGCGTAGAGCACCCAGATCACGAAGGTCCACACTTCCTTCGTGTCGAAGCCCCAGTACCGACCCCATGCGTCGTTGGCCCAGATGGAGCCGGCGATGAGGGTGAACGTCCAGAAGATGAAGCCGAGGATCGCGAACCGGTACGCGAGCGACTCGAGGGCCTCGGCGCTCGGAAGGGTCCGGAGGAAGCCGGGGCCGGTCTTCGCAGAGGAAGCGGCGGAGGTGCCGAGGGCGTCCTGCGCACGCGCCGCAGCGGCGATCCGCGCCTCTCGCCGCGCCTGCATCAGCTGCAGCACCGACAGGCCGAACGCGAGGGAGAACAGGGCGGTCGCGAGCGACGCGACGAACACGTGGATGACGAGCCACACCGACTTCAGCGGGTCCATCAGCGGCACGATGTCGGTGTAGAACCAGATGGCCGTCCCGCCGAGCAGCACGACGACGAGCCCGGTGATGAAGGTCCCGAGGAAGCGCAGGTCGTACCGGAAAAGCACGCCAAGGTACACGGCCACGATCAGGAGCGTCCCGGTCAGGGCGAACTCGTACATGTTCGACCACGGCACGCGGCCGGCGGCGATGCCGCGGGTCACGTCGCCGCCGAGATGGAACAGGAAGCCGAGCACCGTCAGCGACGTGCCGATGCGGGCCCACACCAGGCGCGCACGACGGCCGACGGGGGCGTTGAGCGCCGCCTCCGACGCGGTCTCCTGCGCACGCAGCTGGTCGACGATCCCTGTTCCCGCCGACGCCCGGCCGCCGCCCGCGGCGACGAGCTCGCGCTCGCGTGCGGTCTGAGCCGCGGCATCCTTCGCCTCCACCGCCACGGCACCCCGCCGCGCCAGGTCGACCGCGTACGCGATGAACGCGAGCGCGTAGATCGCGATCGCCGTCCAGACCAGCAGCACCGAGACGGAGTCGAGGGTGAGAGGGGAGGCGTCAGGCATGATCCTCAGTCTACGTCGGGGGTCGATTCGGGCCGGGCGGGGCGATTCCCGGCCGGCTCACGGTCTGCCAGCGACACGAGATGCCGCTGTGCGAACTGCGCGACGGCGCCGTCGAGCGCGGGGTCCTCGCCACGTGCGAGGCCGGCGTACTCCAGCTGCACGGTATGACCCTGCGGCATCGCCCTCACCCACATGCGCCGGCGCGGGACGAACAGCGCTGCGAGCAGGCCCGCGGTCGCCAGCACCGCGAACAGCAGCACCCAGGTGGCGGCGGCATCCCGATGGACCGACAGCGACACGTACCGCTTGACCGAGTCCTGGAATCCGTTCGCGCCCTCGGGCGCCTCGTTCTCGAACGTGACGCTGCCGAGGCCGTCGGGCAGGTCGACGGTCTCGCCGGGCTTGAGCTCGAGCGAGGCCGCACCGGAATCGCCACCGGCGAGCTGCGTCATCTCCGCGGGATCGAGGGTGTACACCGACTTCGGCACGCCGCCGTCGATGCCGAGGTCACCGGCGTACACCCAGAAGGTGAGCATCGGATACTCGAGGTCGCCGTACACCGACGTGAGTGCGCCGCTGTCGAGCTCCTGCGCCGTCGGGTAGAAGAAGCCGACCATTCCGACCTGCTCCCGCAGCCCGTCGGGCACCTTCACGACGCCCTGCGAGGTCATGTGGTTGTCCTGCGGCAGGAACGGCACCGGCTCGGAGAACACCACGTCGCCGTCGCTGTTGCGCACGGTGATGGTCGGCGCGTAGCCGTTGCCCATGAGGTAGACCTTGTCGCCCGCGATCTGCAACGGGTGGTTCACCCGCACTTCACCCGACTGCGCGTCGGCGTCGGGGAACTGGGTCGTCAGGTGCGCGACGAAGTCGCCGGCCTGCCCGGCGCCCTGCTCGCCGGGGGTCACGTACGACAGCGAGAAGTCGTCGAGAGTGAGCGCGTAGGGCGTGAGGGCATCCTCGTCGACGAAGCGGCCGGGGTTGAACGACGTGTAGTCGAGCATCGTGTTGACCCAGGTCCGACCCTCGATGATGACGGTCTGCCCCGTGTAGGTGAATCCCCCGCCGATGCCGACAGCCAGCAGCACGCCGACGAGCGACGCGTGGAAGACGAGGTTGCCGGTCTCGCGCAGGTACCCCCGCTCGGCCGAGACCGAGAACGACCGGGCGCCGTCGTACCTCGCCACGCGGTAGCCGGCCTTGCGCAGCTGCTGCTGCGCGGCCTCGATCGCGGTCGCGGCGGCGGCGGCCGCATCCGCGTCGTCCCGGCACTCGAGGATCTCGGTGCGATGCACGTCGAGGCGCGACAGCCGCGCTGGCGTACGCGGCGGCTGTGCCCGCATCGCCTTGTAGTGGTGCTTGGTGCGCGGGATGACGCAGCCGACGAGCGAGATGAACAGCAGGATGTAGATCGCCGAGAACCAGGGCGACGTGTAGACGTCGAAGAGGCTCAGCTTGTCGAGCACCGGCGCGAGGTCGGCATTGTCGACGAAGTACTGGCGCACGCCGTTCGGGTCGGCGCTGCGCTGCGGTACCAGCGAGCCCGGCACGGCCGCGATCGCGAGCAGCAGAAGGAGCACGAGCGCCGTCCGCATCGACGTGAGCTGGCGCCATCCCCAGCGCAGCCACCCGACGACGCCGAGGGCCGGCTGGGTGATGCCCTCCTCGGTGGCGGCGGGCGCCGCCGAGTCGGCGTGGTCGGCGGGTCGCAGCATCCCTTCGACCGGGTCGGAGAGGTCCGCCCCCTCGGGAGTCGAGCCGTGCGGGGCGTCAGAGCGGGGCCGGGACACTGGCGAACACCCCCTGCAGCTGGGCCATGACGGCGGTCCAGACGCCGGTGACCATCAGGAGTCCGAGCACGATGAGAAGGCCTCCGCCGATCAGGTTCACGACGCGGATGTGGCGGCGCACGAACGAGACGGAGCGCGTCGCCCAGCCGAAGCCGAGCGTGAGAAGGAGGAACGGGATGCCGAGTCCCAGCGAGTAGGCGACACCGAGGAGGGCCGCACGCGCCGCCGAGCCGGAGTCGAACGCCATGGTGAGGATGACCGCGAGGGTGGGGCCGATGCACGGCGCCCAGCCGATGCCCAGCGCGATGCCCAGCAGCGGCGCGCCGATCAGCCCGAGGTTGCCGCGCACCTGCGGCCGCGTGATGCGCTGCGCGATGCCGAACCAGCCGATGAAGACCAGCCCCATCGCGATGATGACCACACCGAGCACGCGGGTGATGAGGTCGGCGTACTCGAGCAGGAAGCGCCCGAGTGTGCCGCCCAGCATCGCCATGCTGACGAACACGACGGTGAACCCCGCGATGAACAGCAGCACGCCCAGCACGAGCCGCCCGCGGCCGGGTTCGGCGTCGCTCGCCGGTTCGACGCGTTCCGCCTCGGTCGCCGGAGCTCCCTCGCTCAACGGCCGAGGGCTTTCGGTCGCCGGAGCGAGGTCGGTCCCGGTCGTTGAGCGAGCGAGGAACGAGCGAGACGAAACGCCTCGGACCTTCGAGGAGCCTTCCGCCGCAGCATCCGTCCCCGCCCGCGCCGGACGCGGGCTCACGGCACCGCCGATGAAGCCGAGGTAGCCGGGCACCAGCGGCAGCACGCAGGGCGAGAGGAACGAGATGGCACCGGCGAGGATCGCGATGGGGATGGCGATGAGCAGCGACCCGTCGGCGACCAGTGCGCCCAGGTTCACGACTCCTCCAGCGTCTCGCGGACGATGGTCTCGAGGATCGACGCGTCCTCGATCTGGCCGACCAGGCGCGCGGCGACGCGGCCCTTCTTGTCGAGCACGAGCGTCACGGGCACCGCGTTCAGCGGGCTCTCGCCGGCGAACGCGAGCTTGATCGAGCCGTCCTCGGTCGCCAATGCACTGGGGTAGGTGACGCCGTAGGTCTCGGCGAACGCGCGGGACGCCTCGCCACCGTCGTACAGGTTCACGCCGAGGAAGGCGACATCCTGCCCTTCGAACGCCGCGTCGGCCGCCGCGAGTTCGGACGCCTCGACGCGGCACGGCGCGCAGCCGGCGTACCAGAAGTTCACGACGAGCACGTCGCCCGCGTAGTCGGCGCTGGAGGTCGTGCCGCCGTTGTCGAGCACGCCCTCGAAGTCGACCGGCTCGGTGCGGTCGTCGGCCGCGATCTCGTCGACCGCGAAGCCGTCGGCTGCGACGAAGCCCTTGTTGTCACCGGAGCGGTACTGGTCGGCGAGGGGATCGCTGGTGCACGCGGCAAGACCCGCGATGAGGCCGACGACGAGGAGAGCGGATGCCGCCGTCTGCGACCTGCGCCTCGCCCGCGTTCCTGCCCACCGACCGGTCATACCGCCCCCACATCCACGGCGCCGGCCGTCGACGCCGGTTCGGCGTAGGCGGTCTCGGTCCACTTCTTGTCGACCATCTCGAAGCTCGTCACGCTCGACAGCGCGCAGCGGCGCGCGCGGGGATCGTGCCGGAGCGGCAGACCGGCGACGGCGAGGTGTGTGAGCCAGATCGGGAGCTGATGCGACACGATGACGACGTCGCCCGCGTCCGCGGCATCCCATGCCTGCGTCATCGCCGCATTCATGCGCCCCACGACGTCCGCATACGGCTCGCCCCAGCTCGGGAGTGCGGGCTTGCGCAGATGACGCCAGTTCCACGGGTTGACCATCGCGATCGCCATGCGCTTGCCCTCGAAGACGTTGGTCGGCTCGATGACGCGCTCGTCGATGACGGGGGCCATGCCGAAGATCTCGGCGAACGGCTCGGCGGATTCCTGCGTGCGCTGCAGCGGCGAGCACACCAGCGCCGAGACGGGACGCTCGAGCGACTTCACGTACTCCGCCGCCTGCCGGGCCATGCGGCGGCCGTCTGCGCTCAGGCCGTAGCCCGGGAGTCGCCCGTAGAGCACGCGGGCGGGGTTGTGAACCTCCCCGTGGCGCACGAGATGAAGGCGAGCTGCGGGCACCGCCCCAGTCTACGTGGGCCTCATCTATGGGCCGGCTGAGCGTCCTCCCAGGTTCGCGGTACGAGAGGCGTCAGCCGCGGGGGCTCGACTCAGTCGAGCTCCGGTTCGCTGCGATCGCGGGAGTCGCGCGCGGCGAGCGCCTCGCGCACCCGCGCCACGACGAACCAGACGACGGCCACCGCGGCGACCGCGATGACGACGTACTGGAGGATGTCGGCGTACCGCTCGACGATGTGCCAGGAGGCGCCGAGGAAGTAGCCGGACAGCACGAAGATCGAGTTCCACAGCAGGCTGCCCGCCGCCGTCAGCAGGGCGAATCTCCACACCGGCATGCGCGTGATCCCGGCGGGGATCGAGATGAGGCTGCGGAAGATGGGGATCATGCGGCCGAAGAACACGGCCTTGCCGCCGTGCCGCTGGAACCACGCGACCGTGCGGTCGATGTCCTCAGGCTTGAGCAGCGGCACCTTCGCCGCGACCGCGCGCAACCGGTCGACGCCGAGCCACGCACCGAGGCCGTACAGCAGCAGCGCCCCGATCACCGACCCGGCCGTTGTCCACACGAGGGCCTCGACGACGGTGAACGAGCCGCGACTCGCGGCGAGCCCCGCCATGGGCAGGATGACCTCGCTCGGCAGCGGCGGGAACAGGTTCTCCATCGCGATCGCGATGCCGGCGCCGGCCGGGCCGATCACGTCCATGAGCGAGACCGCCCAATCGGCGAGCGTGCTCAGCCACGAGCCGTCGGTCGTCGCAGTGGTCATTCGTCGGATCCCCGTCCGTCCGTCGGCACCTGGTGGCGGCGGCCGCCACCGTTCGGCGCGACGGATCCACGCTACGGAAGGTGGATGAACGGAACCTTGGTGCAGACCCCCCGAAGCCCGTGGGGTCTGCCGGAGTCTCCGGTGATCGTGCCCTGCAGAGGACGACGCGACGCGTCAACGTACACTTGTCCCTCGTGACTGAACGCGTTCTCGTCAACCAGCTCAAGGGCCTCGCCGACGGCCCCGTCTCCGTCTCCGGATGGGTCGAGACCGTCCGCGACCAGAAGAAGGTGCAGTTCGTCATCCTTCGCGACGAGACCGGGGCGGTGCAGCTGGTCAACCCGGCGACGCGTCCGGCCGAGGACGGTTCGGAACAGGATGCCGCGGCCCTGGCACTCACCGACCTCATCTCGAACCTGGCCACCGGCACGTTCCTGACGGTCAGGGGTGAGCTGAAGCACGACGAGCGCGTGAAGCTCGGCGGCGTGGAGATCAAGATCGGCCGGCTCGACATCGCGGCCGCCGCCCTCCCCGAGACGCCCATCGCCGCCGACAGCGGCATGGACAAGCGCATGGACTGGCGCTTCCTCGACCTCCGCCAGCGCCGCAACAACCTGATCTTCCGCGTGCAGACGACCCTCGAGCACGCCTTCCGCTCGTATTGGATCGACCGCGACTACATCGAGGTGCACTCGCCGAAGCTCATGGCCTCGGCCTCCGAGTCCAACGCCGAGCTGTTCTCGCTGGAGTACTTCGGCGACCAGACGGCGTACCTCGCGCAGTCGCCGCAGTTCTTCAAGCAGATGGCGCAGGTCGCCGGGTTCGGCAAGATCTTCGAGATCGCCCCCGCCTTCCGCGCCGACCCGTCGTTCACCTCGCGTCACGCGACCGAGTTCACGTCCGTCGACGCCGAGATCAGCTGGATCGACTCGCACGAAGATGTCGCCGCGATGCAGGAGGAGCTGCTGCAGACCGCGTTCCAGGCGGTCAAGGACAAGCACGGCGCCGAGATCGAGGAGCTGTTCGGCCTCGAGGTGCGGGTGCCGGCCATCCCGTTCCCGCGCATCCCGCTCGCCGAGGCGCGCGAGATCGTGAAGAGCCGCGGCTACGAGATCCCGCGCACCGACGGCGACCTCGACCCCGAGGGCGAGCGTCAGATCTCGGCCTACGTCGAGGAGACGTATGGCCACCAGTTCGTCTTCATCACCGACTACCACCCCGAGATCCGCGCGTTCTACCACATGCGCGACGAAGAGACCGGGCTCACCAAGTCGTACGACCTGCTGTTCAACGGCGTCGAGATCACGACCGGCGCGCAGCGCGAGCACCGCGTCGACGTGCTGATCGAGCAGGCGAAGGAGAAGGGACTCGGAGCCGAGCATCTCGACTTCTACTTCGACTTCTTCCGCTACGGCGCCCCGCCCCACGGCGGATTCGGAATGGGTCTCGCCCGCGTGCTCATGCTGCTGCTCGGCGAGTCGTCGATCCGCGAGGTGACCTACCTCTTCCGCGGTCCGACGCGCCTGGCACCCTGAGCCTCGCATCCTGAGCCGCGCATCGTGCTCGCGGGAGTGTGGTAATCCTCGATGGTGACGATCACCCTCGACGGACTCCACAACTTCCGCGATCTCGGCGGCCTGCCGCTTGCAGCGGGCGGCAGCGTCCGCTCCGGCGTGCTGTATCGCTCCGAGGGCCTCAGCGGCCTGACCGATGCCGGCGTCGCGGCGCTCTCGGCGAGCCCGATCGGCGTGGTCGCAGACTTCCGCACCCCGATGGAGCAGGCGAGCGCGCCCGACCGCCTGCCCGCCGACCGCACGGTGGAGGTTGTCGAGCTGTCGGTGCTCGAGGGCGCACTGACCGGCGCGGCCGGTGCCGCAGCGACAGCCGACGGCCCCATCGACACCGGCATGGCGAAGAAGATCCTGGCGGCGCTCCCCCGTCTCGGCGAGCTGTACGTGCAGATGCTCGAGCACGGCGCGAGCGCCTTCGCGGAGGCTGCCCGCAAGGTCGCCGCACCGGCGCTGCGCGGCAGCCCGGCAGGCGCCGACACGGATGGCTCCGCGGTCCTCGTGCACTGCACCGCGGGCAAGGACCGGACCGGCGTGGCGGTCGCGCTCATGCTCGAGGCGGTCGGAGCGGAGCGGGACGCGGTGATCGCCGACTACGCGGTCTCCGAGCGCAACCTGGCCGGCCCCTGGGCCGAGCGCATGCTCGCCGGGATCGAGCAGATGGGGGCACCGCTGACCCCCGAGCTCCGCGAGCTGGTCACCGGTACGCCTCCCGCAGCGATCGAGCAGGCGCTGGCCTGGCTCGACGAGCACGGCGGCGCGGCGGCCTACCTGCAGTCGGGCGGCCTGACGGACGCCGAGCTCGGCGCACTCCGCGCCCGCCTCGCCGGCTGAGCCGCGGCATCCGTATCCCGGTCTCCGCGCGCGTGCCGTTCCTCAGCTGAGGGACTGAGCCGGAATGCGGTCGGCACGCCGGCATGTCGCCCCTCATTCCGGCTCACGTCCTCAGATGAGGAGAACGGATGCCGCGGCGGGACGCGTCGGCCATCCCGCGCGTGTGCCGTCCTCAGCTGCTGAGCGCCGCGCGCAGGCGGTCAGGCGAGACGCGCCAGTGACCGTGCAGCCGGCCGTCGATGAGCACGACGGGGATCTTCTCCCACCACTGCGCGTACAGGGCGGGGTCGTCGGCGATCGAGAACTCCTCGATGTCGACGGCATCCTCCGGGAGTTCGGCCGCGACCGTCTCGACGACCTCGCGAGCGACGTCGCAGAGGTGGCAGTCCGGCTTGCCGATGAGGGTGATCGTCGTCACATCGGCACCGCGGTCACGCCTCGACCGGGTAGCCGGCCGCGATCCACTCGTTCGTGCCGCCGTCCACGTTGGTGGCATCGTAGCCGCGCGCCTCGAGGGCCTCGACGACGCGGCCTGAACGGCCGCCGACGGCGCAGATGACATCGAACGAACCCTCGGGCAGTTCGTCCAGTCGACCGCCGATGGCGGACATCGGGATGTTGATCGCGCCGGGCACGTGCCCCGCGGCGAACTCGTCGACCTCGCGCACGTCGATCAGTGGGATCTCGGTGCGCTCACGCCGCTGCTGGATGCTGATGGACTTCATGTCGGCCTCTCGGGTCGCGGACTCCGCCGGGCGGAGCGGTGGCATACACGAAGCGCCCGTCCGAAGACAGGCGCTTGGTGCGGATGCCGCTTACTTCTTGTTGCGGCGCTGGTGGCGAGTCTTGCGAAGCAGCTTGCGGTGCTTCTTCTTCGCCATGCGCTTGCGGCGCTTCTTGATGACAGA
This sequence comes from Microbacterium sp. ZW T2_14, assembly GCF_044987405.1. Lineage (NCBI taxonomy): Bacteria > Bacillati > Actinomycetota > Actinomycetes > Micrococcales > Microbacteriaceae > Microbacterium > Microbacterium sp. ZW T2_14. The sequence goes on from NZ_JBJDRK010000018.1 coordinate 48,523, forward strand.
ACCCACGGAAAACCTCACTATGTCGGGGTCTGGGCGCGGCGTGTGCGGCGCCCGGGAACGAGCAATTACGAAAAATGCCTCGGATCAGTCTAGCCGACGTCGGCGATCGGCCGTTGCAGGGCTTCGGTGACGGCGGACTCGGGCACCCGATAGCTGCGGCCGAAGCGGACGGCGGGCAGTTCTCCCGAGTGCACGAGGCGGTAGACCGTCATCTTCGACACGCGCATGAGCTCGGCGACCTCGGCGACCGTGAGGAAGCGCACATCAGACAGCTCAGCCATGTCGATTCCTTCCCCAGAAGTACTGCACACACTCTAGAGCGCGCGGGACGGGTGTGTAAATACGGTGCCCGAGTAAACGAGTGTGACAGCTGGTGCCGATGTGATCCGCTTCACGACTCCGAGCGCTGGCGCGCCTTCCGGTCGCGCGCCTCACGGGCCGCCAGCCGTTCGAGCTTGCGAGCGTCGCGCAGCGCCTTCTCCGCCTGCCGCACCACCTTCTGGGCGTCGCGGTACTTCTTGTCGTCGACGATGTCGGCGTCGTCGAGCGTGACCCACTGCGTGCGCTCACCTCGGCGCCCCTCGGCTGCCGCGGCGATGTAGGCGGCGACCCCGTCGAGGCCTCGTTCCAGCGCGAAGGCGAACGGGTCCGATTCGTCCAGGAACGCACCCGCCTCGATGGCCGCCCGCAGCGCGGGATACGCCTCGGCGGTGATGAGCGCCCGGAACATCGCGTCCTCGTTGCGGGCGATGGTGTCGCTGCCGACACCCTGCTCCCGTTCCACCCGCGCATAGCCGGCGAGCACCGTGCCCGCCCAATGCGCCGTGCCGGTCACCAGCAGCATCACGGCCAGACGCTCCTCGTAGGTCAGCGGGGTCTCGTCGAGCGCGCTGATTCCGGCATCCATCCACGCGGCGCTGTTGGGAGTGGCCGGAACGCCCGAGATCGGGATGTCGAGCACCCAGGGGTGCCGCAGGTAGTGCTGCAGCTGCTCGGCGAACAGCGCCTCGAGGCGCTCGCGCCAGCCGCCGGCCTGGCGCGAGGCCTCCGACGGCGAGCCGGTGGCCTCCTCCTGCATGAGCAGCACGAGGTCTTCCTTGGCGGTGACGTACCGGTAGAGCGACATGGGCGTGAAGCCGAGCTTCGCCGCGACGGCGGCCATCGACACGGCACCCAGGCCCTCGGCATCCGCGATCTCCATCGCCGTCTCGACGATGCGCTCGACGCTCATCTCCCGCTTGGGACCACGCTGCGGGGTGGCGGCGACGCCCCACGCGAGGGCGATGCCCCGCGGAAGCTCGGGGTCGACGGCGTCGGTCATCTCGTCAGTCTAGGACTGTTTATCTCGTAAACCGTGTGTTACCGTCATAAACAGTTACGAACATACACAGTTTCGTCCATGCACAGATCCGGGAGAGGAAGTCCCATGCCCGACCGCACCGCACCGCCGGTCATCGTCGTCGAAGGCCTGAGGAAGACGTTCGGCCGCCGACCCGTGCTCGACGGTCTCGACCTCCAGGTCAGCCGGGGCGAAGTCTTCGCCCTTCTCGGCCCGAACGGCGCCGGCAAGACCACGACCATCAACATCCTCACGACGCTCGTCAACCCCGACGCCGGCACCGCCACGGTCGCCGGCCTCGACGTGGCGCGCGATCCCGAGCAGGTCAAGCGCCGCATCAGCCTGACCGGCCAGGCCGCCGCCGTGGACGACGTCCTCACCGGCACCGAGAACGTCGTCATGATGGGCCGGTTGTCCGGGCTCCCCCGCCGCTCCGCCCGCCGCCGCGCCGCCGAGCTGCTCGAACGCTTCGGATTGACGGATGCCGCATCCCGCCGCGTCGGCACCTACTCGGGAGGCATGCGCCGACGCCTCGACCTCGCGCTCAGCTTCGTCGTCGCCCCCGAGGTGCTGTTCCTCGACGAACCGACCACCGGACTCGACACCCGCAGCCGTCGCGAGCTGTGGGACGTCATCCGCTCCCTCGCCGACGCGGGCACGACTGTCTTCCTCACCACGCAGTACCTCGAGGAGGCCGACCAGCTCGCCGACCGCATCGCCGTGCTCGACGGTGGCCGGATCGTCGCCACCGGCACCGCGGCGCAGCTGAAGTCCCGCATCGGCGGCGACACGGTCGAGCTGCACGACGCCCACGGCCAGCTGGTTCGAGAGGTCGCCACCGACGGCTCGGTCGCGGGGTTGCGGCGCGCGCTCGACCTGCTCGACGGGTCCGGCGCCGAGGGCGTCGTGACCCTGCGGCGACCGAGCCTCGACGACGTGTTCCTCAGCCTCACCACCCCCGACGGCCGTGGCGTGCGTGCCGACGCACCGCGGGCCGACACCGTGAAGGAGATCGCATGACCACCGTGACCGCCTCACCGACCGTCCCCGCGCTGCGCCCGCGGGTGGCCGGGCTCACCGCCGAGAGCGTCTTCGTCGGCCGCAGCCTCCGGCACTCGCTCCGCGACGGCGAGTCGCTGCTGATGGCGATCATGCTGCCCGTGATGCTCATGCTGATGTTCACGTGGGTCTTCGGCGGGGCGATCGACCCCACCGGCGACTACGTGAACTACGTCGTACCCGGCGTGATCCTCACGTGCGCCGGCTTCGGCGCCGCCTCGACCGCCGTCTACGTCGCGGGAGACATGAAGGCCGGCATCATCGACAGGTTCCGCACGATGCCGGTCCGGGCGAGCGCCGTGCTCACCGGGCACGTCGTGGCGAGCCTGCTGCGCAACCTGTTCGCGACCGCGATCGTGATCGGCGTCGCGCTGCTCGTGGGTTTCCGGCCGACGGCCGACTTGGGGGGCTGGGTCGGCGCCGTCGCGGTGATCGCGCTGTGGATCCTCGCGATCACCTACCTGTTCGCGGCGATCGGCCTCGCCTCCGGCAGCCCTGAGGGCGCCAACGGCTACGGGTTCATCATCCTGTTCCTCCCGTACCTCTCGAGCGCCTACGTGCCCGCCGACACGATGCCCGAGTGGCTCCAAGGCGTCGCGGAGTACCAGCCGGTCACGCCGATCATCGAGACGATCCGCGGACTGCTGATGGGAACGCCCGTCGACGACACCGTCGGCTGGGCGATCGCCTGGTGCCTCGGCATCCTCGTGGTGTCGTTCGTCTGGGGGGCGTGGCTGTTCCGCCGCAAGGCCGGGCGCCGCTAGCCGGGTACCGCTGAGCCGGAACGCGCTGCGCGGGGTCATCCTCCGGCACGCGTCACGGGAGCGAGAGGGAGGGATGCCGCGGCTGCGGCATCCCTCCCTCTCGTATCGGTCCTACCGGCCGGGCAGTCGCTTGAAGGCGTTCTCGAAGGCGTGCTTGGCAGACGCCGCCGCCCGGCCGACCACCTCGGCCGCGTGGGCGGCGGAGTCGGGCAGCGCCACGGCGGCCCCTTCGCCGACGTCGCCGCCATCGCCGTCGAGGAACGGCACGAGCCAGTCGTCCACCTCGTCCAGGGGCTCTGCCGAGAGGCTGTAATAGCGGTGCTGCCCCTCCTCGCGCACGGAGACGAGGTGCGCGTCGCGCAACACCTTCAGGTGCTTCGACACCGTCGGCTGGCTCGCACCGAGCTCCGTGACGATGTGCGACACGCTGGTGCCGCGTTCTCCGGCGGATGATCGATCGAGCAGTAGTCGCAGGATGTCGCGACGCGTTCCGTCTGCGATCACGTCGAAGATGTCCGCCATGTGCTCAGATTAGTCGGGAGCCCTGCGGAGTACCATGACTGGGGTCTTCCAGGAGAAGGGGTGGCGCATGACGACGGACCCGAACGGGTCGCTCGTGCGACGCATCCCGTCGATGCTGCGTCAGGTGTGGGATCAGCTGCGCAATCTGACCACGACCTCGCCCGCGCGATTCGCGGTGCTGGTGTTCGTGTCGCTCATCCTGGTGTTCACGGCGCTCCTATCTCTGCCCGCAGCATCCACGGACGGCCGTCGGCTGCCGCTCGCCGACGCGGTGTTCACAGCGGTGTCGACCATCTGCGTCACCGGGCTCAGCACGGTCGACGTCGCCAGCACGTTCTCCCCGCTGGGAAAAGTCATCATCTTCATCGGTGTGAACATCGGCGGGATGGGCGTGCTCACCCTCGCCTCGATCCTCGGACTCGTGATCTCGAAGCGCCTGGGACTTCGCGCCAAGCTCATCGCCGCCAGCGACACGAACCCCATGCGCGCCCACGCCGGCCCGGTCAACGAGAGCCAGACGGTTCGCCTCGGCGAAGTGGGTCAGCTGCTGCGCACCGTGGCCCTGTCGACCCTCCTCATCGAGGCGCTCGTCGCGCTCGCCCTGTATCCGTCGCTCCTTCTGGCCGGCATCCGCCCGCTCGACGCGCTCTGGGAGGCACCGTTCTACGCGGCGATGTCCTTCACCAACACGGGATTCACACCCAACCCGGGCGGACTCGAGCCGTTCGCCGACGACTACTTCCTGCTGACGGTGCTGATGGTCGGCGTGTTCCTCGGCAGCATCGGGTTCCCCGTCATCTACGCACTGTGGAAGCACGTGTGGGACGTCCGCCGCTGGCCGCTGCACACGAAGCTCACGATGATCACGACGGTGCTGTTGTTCTTCGCCGGCGCCGCAGCCTTCCTCGCGCTCGAGTACAACAACCCCAAGACCCTGGGTTCGATGGATGCCTGGGACACGACGTTCCAGGCATTCTTCCTCTCGGCGATGACCAGGTCCGGCGGCTTCGCCGTCGTCGACATCGGGGAGCTCCACGGCTCGTCGCTCATCGTCGGCTGCATGCTCATGTTCGTCGGTGGCGGCTCGGCGTCGACGGCCGGCGGCATCAAGGTGACGACGCTGGCGGTCCTGGCGCTCGCCGTGTTCTCCGAGGCCAAGGGCCGCCCGTCGGTGCAGGCATTCGGCCGGCGCATCCCGAGCGACGTGCAGCGCGTGGCCCTCTCGGTCGTCGCGTGGGGTGCGACGATCGTCGCGCTGTCCACGATCGTGATCTCGCAGATCTCGCAGGAGCAGGTGTCGGACGTCCTGTTCGACGTCATCTCCGCCTTCGGGACCGTGGGCCTGTCCACCGGCCTCACGGCTGAGCTGTCGGATCCGGCGGTATACGTGATGGCCCTGACGATCTTCATGGGCCGCATTGGTACAGTGACTCTCGCCGCGGCCGTGGCTGCGTCATCCCGTTCGCAGCTGTACTCGCTGCCCGTGGAAAGGCCGATCGTTGGTTGAGCGAATCAGGGGCGATGCGCCCGTTCTCGTGATCGGACTGGGCCGCTTCGGCGCCGCCTGCGCGGGTGAGCTCGATCGGCTCGACCGCGAGGTGCTCGCGATCGACGAGAGTCTCGACCTCGTGCAGAAGTGGTCGGAGCGCGTTACCCACACGGTGCAGGCCGACGCCAAGAACATCGACGCGCTCAAGCAGATCGGCGCGCAGGACTTCTCGGTGGCCGTGGTCGCCGTCGGCTCGTCGATCGAGGCATCCGTCCTCATCACGGCGAATCTCGTCGACCTCAAGGTGCCGCAGATCTGGGCCAAGGCGGTGTCGCAGTCGCACGGCAAGATCCTCGCCCGCGTCGGCGCCAACCACGTCATCTACCCCGAGCGGGAGGCCGGCGAGCGCGTCGCCCACCTCGTCAGCGGCCGCATGCTCGACTTCATCCGCTTCGACGACGACTTCGCGCTCGCGAAGCTGTATCCGCCGAAGTTCATCCGCGGCGTCGGGCTCAACGAGTCCGGAGTGCGCACCAAGTACAACGTCACCGTGGTGGGGGTGAAGAGCCCGGGCAAGCCGTTCCGCTACGCCGAGGCGAACACCGTCGTCACCAACCACGACCTCATCATCGTGTCGGGCACGAACTCCGACATCGAGCGCTTCGCGTCGCTCGAGCGCTGAGACCCCTCTGCCGGATGTCCCCGCCGCGCGGCATACTCGCGGCATGACAGAGCGCAACAGGACGGATGCCGCGGCCCGGCGATGGGTCGACGCCTACGAGAACGCGTGGAAGACGAACGAGCCCGACGACATCCGGGCCCTGTTCACCCAGGACGCCGCCTACTTCACGCAGCCGTGGGGGGAGCCGTGGGCGGGCGCCGACGCCATCGTCGCGGGCTGGCTGGAGGCACGCGACGAGCCGGGCACCTACGAGTTCGAGTGGGAGATCGCCGGCGTCGACGGCGACCGCGTGTTCGTGGATGCGCGAACCGACTACGCCCCCAACGAAGATCTGCCCGACGGGCGCATCTATCGCAACCTGTGGGTCGTCGATCTCGATGAGGACGGACGGGCTCGCTCGTTCACCGAGTGGTACATGAAGCAGCCTCGCGGCTGATCCGCCGCGGACTCACCCGCCCTGCGCGAGCTCCTTCGCGCGGGCCAGCGCCGCGTCGGTCGCCGCCACGAAGACGTCGTCGAGACGTGCCTCCTGGAATACGGCGATCGCCCGCTCCGTCGTGCCCTTCGGGCTCGTCACGCGTCGGCGCAGCTCGGCGGGGTCGTCACCGGATGCCTCGAGCAGCGCCGCCGCGCCGATGAACGTCTGTTCGGCCATGAGCCGCGCGTCCGCGTCGGAGAAGCCCTTGCCGACGGCGGCCTTCGTGAACTCCTCTACGAGGAGGAAGAAGTAGGCGGGACCTGAGCCCGAGATCGTCGAGAGGGCGTCGATCTGCGCCTCGGGCACCTCGATGACGGTGCCGACCGTCTCGAACAGCCGGCGAGCGGTGCCGACGACCGCGGCGTCCGCCAGCGAGCCGGCGGCGAGGCCGGTGACGCCGCGCCCGACGAGGGCCGGCGTATTGGGCATCGAGCGCAGCACCGCGACGCCCTCGCCGAGAAGCTGCTCGAACGTCGCGATCGTGACGCCGGCGGCCAGACTGACCACGATGGCGCCGGGGCGCAGCGCCGGCGCGATCTCGCGGAGAAGATCGGGGACCATCGCCGGTTTCACTCCCACGAGCACGATGTCGGCGGCGGCCGCGGCATCCGTATTCCCCGTCGGATGGTCCTCGAGTGCGAGGCTCGTCACGCCGTCGAGGCCGTCGAGTTCGGCGGCCTTCGCGCGCGAGCGGTTCGTCGTCGTCACTCCCCCGGCCGCAAGACCGGAACGCGACAGCCCGCGTGCGATCGCGCCGCCCATCGATCCGGCGCCGAGGATCGCGATGGGCGGGAGGGGGGAATCTGCTGCAGCCATGGCGTCATCCTACGAGCGGGTCGGCGACCGTCTTCAATTCAGTCTTGACTTATATAAGACGCAGCGCAATCATTGATGTCGTGCACGCACTCGACATCCTCGGCGATCCGGTACGCCGGCGCATTCTCGAGCTCCTCGCGGAGGGCGAACTGAGCGCCGGCGAGATCGGCGAAGAGGTTCAGCGGGAGTTCGGCATCTCGCAGCCCGCCGTCTCGCAGCACCTTCGCGTGCTGCGGGAGTCGGGATTCGCCACCGTCCGTCCCGAGGGCGTGCGGCGGCTGTACGCGATCGCGCCCGAGCAGCTCGAGAGCGCCGCCGCCTGGTTCGACCCGTTCCGGCGCTTCTGGCAGCCGCATCTCGACGCTCTGGGCACCGAGCTCGCCCGAGGCCGGCGCCGACGACGGCTCGCGGCGGAGCAGCAGACGGAGGCCGCCACCGAAGAAGCCGGCACCGAAGACGCCGGCACCCACGAGTCCGACATCGATGAATCCGACACGACCGACCCACAGGAGGAATGACATGGTCGACGTACAGCACCAGCTCGACGCGGTGACGCGCGAGATCGCGAGCGAAGAGATCGACGGCTACGCGGCGCGGGTCCAGACGCTCGCGCAGACGTACCCGTCCCCGATCGACGACGTTTGGGATGCCGTCACCAGCGCGGAGCGGATCGCACGGTGGTTCCAGCCCATCTCGGGCGATCTCCGGCTCGGCGGCCGCTATCAGATCGAGGGCAACGCCGGCGGCGAGATCCAGGAGTGCGCACCCCCCGAGAACGGATCCGCCCGTTTCCGGGCGACCTGGGAGTTCGGCGGCGGCGTGACGTGGCTCACCGTGCGGCTGACGGCCGAGGGGACGGATGCCACACGCTTCGAACTCGAGCATGTCGCCCGTACCGACGACGCGCCCGCCGAGTTCTGGGACGTCTACGGTCCCGGCGCCACAGGCGTCGGGTGGGACGGCGGCCTGCTGGGCCTCGGGCTCCACCTGACCGGAGGCGACGGACCTTCGCCCGCGGAGGCCGAGGCGTGGGCGTTCACCGACGAGGGCAGGGCGTTCTACCGGGGCGCCGCCGACGCCTGGGCCGCGGCGCACGCCGCCGACGGGGCCGACCCCGCGATCGCCGCGCGCGCGGCGGACAACACCTACGCCTTCTACACCGGAGAGCCGGCCGCCGCAGCCGAGGAATGAGCGCCGGAGTCCCCGCAGCGCCGGGGCCGGCCTGCGCCGGCTCCGGCATCCGTCATCGAAAGCTCGTCCGCCACGACGGCGCCCCGGTCTATCCTCGGAGTGCGGGGACGCAGGGGCTCCCGCATGAGGTGGGAGGCTTGCGATATGACCCTCTTCGACGGCATCGAGGCGCGCCGCGTCGAGACGCCCGGCCTGACCGTCAACGTGCTCGAGCGCGCCGGCGACGATCCTGCGACACCCCCGGAGCGGACCGTGGTGCTGATCCACGGCAACGTCTCGTCGGCGCTGTTCTGGCAGGAGCTCATGCTCGATCTTCCGACCGACCTCCGGGTGATCGCGATCGACCTGCGCGGCTTCGGCGGCACCGAGCACGCCCCGATCGATGCGACCCGCGGCGTGCGCGATTTCAGCGACGACGTGCGGTCCACCCTCGAGATCCTCGGCATCCCGACCGCCCACCTCGTCGGGTGGTCGATGGGCGGCGGCGTGATCATGCAGTACGCACTCGATCACCCGGTCCTGAGCCTCACCCTGCAGGCCCCGGTGTCACCGTACGGCTTCGGCGGTACGCGCCGCGACGGATCGCGGCTCAGCGATGACGACGCCGGATGCGGCGGCGGCGGCGCGAACCCCGACTTCGTGCAGCGCCTGATCGATCACGACACGACCGCGGACGCCCCGACGTCGCCGCGGAACGTCTTCCGCAGCGGCTATGTCGCATCGGGGTTCGAGACCGCGCACGAGGACGTCTGGGTCGAGTCGATGCTGACGACGTCGACGGCGACCGGCAATTACCCGGGCGATGCCGTTCCGAGCGAGAACTGGCCCGGGTTCGCCGCGGGCGACATCGGCGTTCTCAACACGATGACGCCGGCGCACTTCGACGTGTCGGGCATCGTCGATCTCGCCGGGAAGCCGCCGATCCTCTGGATCCACGGCACTCTCGACGCGATCGTCTCGGACGCGTCTTTCTACGACCTCAACAACCTGGGAAAGCTCGGTATCGTCCCCGGCTGGCCCGGGGACGAGATCGCGCCGGCACAGGAGATGGTGTCGCAGACGCGCGACGTGCTCGATCGCTACGCCGCGGCGGGCGGCGCGGTCACCGAGGTCAGCCTCGAGGACGCCGGCCACACGCCCCACCTGGAGCGCCCCGCCGAGTTCCGCCACGCGCTCCTCGAGGTGATCGGCTACGTCGGTCGTCGCCACGATCCCGCGCCACCGACCGAGGCGATCATCCTCCGCTCCTCCGACTGACGCCGGCCGCGGTCGCCGGGGCCGGCGACCGGCCGCGAACCCTCGCCGGCGCACGAACAGTGCGCCCGGCATCCGTAGACTCGTCGGCATGAGTGCATCCGGTGGCGGCAAGGCGATCCTCGCGGCGTTTCTGGCGAACATGGGCATCGCCCTGGCGAAGTTCGTGGCCTGGTTCCTCTCGGGATCGGCGTCGATGCTCGCCGAGGCGATCCACTCAGTCGCCGACTCCGGCAACCAGCTGCTCCTGATGCTCGGCGGTCGGCAGGCGAAGAAGAAGGCCGACCGCGACCACCCGTTCGGCTACGGCCGCGAGCGCTACGTGTACGCGTTCGTCGTGTCGATCATCCTGTTCTCGGTCGGCGGACTGTTCTCGATCTACGAGGGCGTCGAGAAGCTGACGCATCCGCACGAGCTCGAGAACGCGTGGATCCCCATCGCCGTCCTCCTCGTGGCGATCGTGCTGGAGTCGTTCTCGCTGCGTACGGCCGTCAAGGAGAGCAACCACGTGCGGGCGAAGGGTCAGTCCTGGGTCGCCTTCGTGCGGCACGCGAAGGCCCCCGAACTGCCGGTCGTCCTGCTCGAAGACGTCGCCGCACTGACCGGTCTGGTGTTCGCGCTCTTCGGCGTCGGCATGACCGTGATCACGCACAACCCGATCTTCGACGCGATCGGCACGCTCATGATCGGCACGCTCCTGATCCTGGTCGCGATCACGCTGGGCATCGAGACGAAGAGCCTGCTGGTGGGCGAGGGCGCGACGGATGCCGATCAGCAGCGCATCGTCGACGCCATCGCCGCGGGGCCCGAAGTCGTGAAGCTCATCCACATCAAGACGCTCTACCTCGGCCCCGACGAGCTGCTCGTCGCTGCCAAGCTCGGCTTCGCCGCGGACGCACCGCTCGCGCAGATCGCGGCCGACATCGACCGCGTCGAGGCACGCGTGCGGGACGCGGTGCCCGCGGCGCGCGTGATCTACTTCGAGCCCGACATCTACCGGCCCGGCGACGACTCTGCGCCGCCGACGTCGCAGTTCGTCATCAAGTCGGCCGACTGACCTTCCGCTCTCTCACGGGCTCGGTGCTCGCCGCACCACGACGGCACCGAGCAGGGCACCGGGGCGCTCGCTCCGCACACGAGACCGTTACGAGGATCCATCATCGAGTACTGCATCTTCACCGAGCCCCAACTGGGGGCCACCTACGCCGATGAGCTCGCGTATGCCCAGACCGCGGAGCGCCTCGGCTTCACCGGGTACTTCCGTTCGGACCACTACCTCAGCGGGATGGGCGACGGCCTGCCCGGACCGTCGGACGCCTGGACGACGCTGGCCGGCCTCGCCCGCGAGACGTCCCGGATCCGGCTCGGCACGCTCGTCTCGCCCGTCACCTTCCGGCATCCCGGCTCGCTCGCGATCCAGGTCGCCCAGGTCGACGCCATGTCGGACGGTCGTGTCGAACTGGGACTCGGCGCGGGCTGGTTCGAGCGCGAGCACCAGGCCTACGGCATCCCGTTCCCCGCCAAGCGGTTCGGCCTCCTCGAAGAGCAGCTCGAGATCGTCACCGGCCTGTGGGCCACACCGGTCGGCGACACCTACTCCTTCAGCGGCACGAACTACCGGCTGGCCGAGGCGCCGGCGCTCCCGAAGCCCGTGCAGCAGCCGGTCCCCGTCATCATCGGCGGAGGCGGCCCGCGGCGCACGCCCGACCTCGTCGCCCGCTTCGCCCGCGAGTACAACATCGGCTTCCCCGAAAACCACCAGATCCCGGAGCGCATCGAGAACCTGCGCGCCGCCTGCGAGCGCATCGGCCGCGACCCGGCGACGGTGCGCCTGTCGATCGCGATGTCGACCATCGCGGGGCGCGACGAGGCCGAGGTCGCGCGTCGGGCCGCGCGGATCGGGAAGACGGTCGACGACGTGCGGGACGGCACGAACATCGTCGGCGACGCCGCCGAGATCGGCGAGCGCATCGCCCTCTACCGGTCGTTCGGCATCGAGCGCGTCTACTTCCAGCTGCTCGATCTGCAGGACGTCTCGCACGTCGAGTACCTCGGCGAAGTACTGCCGCACCTCCCCCGCTGAGCGGATCGCGTCAGCGACGTGCGTCGAAGAAGGCGCGCAGGAGAGCGGATGCCGCGTCCTCGCGCACCCCGGCGACGACCTCGGCCCGGTACGGCAGGCGCCGGTCCCGGACCACGTCGTACACCGACCCGGCGGCGCCGGCCTTCTCATCCCACGCGCCGAAGACCAGACGCGAGATGCGTGACTGGAGTACGGCACCGGCGCACATCACGCACGGTTCCAGGGTGACTACGAGGGTGCAGCCTTCGAGGTTCCACGAGCCGCGCCCGGCGGCCGCCGCCCGCAGCGCGACCACCTCGGCGTGCGCGGTGGGATCGTGCTCGAGCTCGCGCAGGTTTCGGCCTTCGGCGATCACTGCGCCCGCGGCATCCGTCACCACCGCACCGACCGGCACGTCGCCCGCCTCGCCTGCCGCCGCGGCGAGAGCCAGCGCACGGTCCATCGCTGCGAGATCGGCGGGAGCGGGCTGCACAGCACGAGCGTAGCCGCCCTGGGCAACCCGCCCCGGGTTCGGCGGCGGTGACGCACTAACCTGTGTCTATGCGCCTGCACGTCGCCGACCACCCGCTCATCACCCACAAGCTCACGGTGCTGCGCGACCAGCGCACCTCGTCGCCCGTGTTCCGCCAGCTCACCGAGGAGCTCGTCACGCTCCTCGCGTACGAGGCGACACGGAACGTCCGTGTGACACCGATCGAGATCCAGACGCCCGTCACCACGACGACCGGCGTGAAGATCGGCGAGCCGCGTCCGCTCGTCGTCCCCATCCTGCGTGCCGGCCTCGGCATGCTGGAGGGCATGGTCAAGCTCATCCCGACCGCGGAGGTCGGCTTCCTCGGGATGGTGCGCGACCACGAGACGCTCGAGCCGTCGACCTACGCCGAGCGACTGCCCGACGACCTGAGCGACCGCCAGTGCTTCGTGCTGGACCCCATGCTGGCGACCGGCGGCTCGCTCGGCGCGGCCATCGAGTTCCTGTTCCAGCGCGGTGCGCAGGACGTCACGGCCATCTGCATCCTCGGCGCGCCTGAGGGCGTCGCCGCCATCGAGAAGCAGGTCGACGGCCGCGACGTCACCCTCGTGCTGGGCGCGATGGACGAGCGGCTGAACGAGAAGGGCTATATCGTGCCGGGCCTCGGTGACGCCGGCGACCGGCTGTACGGCACCGTCTGAGCCACCCGTCCGCCTCGTCAGACGATCGGAACGCGGCGGACGTCGCGGGTCTCGCCCGCTGCGACTCTCGCCGCGCCTCGGCCGACCACGGCCACGGGAGTGAACGGGCGTCCGTTGAAGCGCGTCGCCGTGACCGTCGTGTAGGCGCCCATGGTGGGGCTCACGAGCAGGTCGCCGACGCTCAGCTCGGGCAGCAGGACCTCCTGCGCGATCACGTCCGACGAGTCACATGTCGGGCCGGCCAGTGTCGCCCAGCGGTGCCCCCCGGCGCGCGCGCCGGCGGAGAGGCGGCCGCTCCAGGGGTCGGTGGCCGTGAGGTCGCGTGCCGCGAACACCAGCGGGTGCACGTCCTCCGTCAGCACGTTCGAGTACGACCCGTACAGTCCGTCGTCGAGGTAGTACCACCGCCCGTCGCCCCGCTCGGCGATGCCGACGACGCTCGTGACTAGTGTCATCGCATCGGCGACCATCACGCGGCCCGGTTCCGCGATGATGTCCAGCCGGCGTGCATGCGGGGCGAGCACCGGCCGCAGCACGCCGGCGATGTCGTCGATCGCAGCCGATTCGGCGTCGTACGAGGCAGGGAACCCGCCCCCGATGTCGAGCGTGTCGAACTGCACGTTGCAGCGCCGCTCCAGGATGCCCATGAGCTCGAGGGTGTCGGCGGCGGCGGATGCGAACCTGCCGGGATCGTCGAGCTGGCTGCCGACGTGATAGCTGAAGCCGGCGACCGTGACACCGGCGGCGAGCGCGCTCTCGACGAGGTGGGCGGCCTCGAACGGCCCGACGCCGAACTTGCTCGACAGGTCGCTCTTGGCGTGCGGGCTGCGGTACGCCAGCCGCACGAGCAGACGCGTGTCCGCCGGCGCGCCCCGGAACTTGCCGATCTCGACCTCGTTGTCGACCACGAACGTACGGACGCCGGCCGCGAGCGCGTCGGCGATCTCGGCGGGCTTCTTGATGGGATGCGTGTGGATGATGCGCGATACGTCGACGCCGCGACGGGTGAGCATCGCGAGCTCCTCGCCGGTGGCGATGTCGAATCCGCAGCCTGCGTCGTCGAGCACGTCCAGCACTGCGTCGTGGGCGAGCGCCTTCACCGCGTAGTGGAATCCGACGAACGGGAGCGCCTCGCGCAAACGGCGATACTGCGTGCGGACGCGCTGCGGATCCAGCAGCAGCAGCGGGGTTCCGTGCAGGGCGATCGCGGCCCGCGCCGCCACCGACGACATCACGGCGGACGCCTCAGCGCGCCGCCGGTCGGCGAAGTCGGGTGCCGTGCCCGGCTCGCGACGGAGCGCGTCGAGGTTCATGTCGTCGCCTCCCCGGTGCGCCGCGTCCGCCGCCCGTCGCGCAGCCCGATACGGGCGGTGAGAGTGAACGCGCCCGCGGCGACTGCATAGAACACGATGTCGGCGGCGATCTTTCCGAGGAGCATCCCCCACAGCGGATCGGGGAAGAGCCACACGCCCAGCATGAGCGCCGCCGGTCGCACCAGCAGCGTGTCCAGCGCCTCCGCCGCGCCGAACTCGGCGATCAGGAGTACGCCGGTCTTTCCCAGCGCCCGGCGGCGCGTGGGGGTGACCCGTACGACCTCGAGGTAGATCGTGACCGCGAGGACGGCGTAGAAGCCGGCGATCTCGCCCAGCAGGGCGGCCAGGGCGGTGAGCGGAGCCGCATCGGTCCACAGCGTCGCCAGCAGACCGGCGACCACCATCACCGCTGTGCCGGTGATCTCGGCGGGCAGGTAGCGGGCGATCCAGAACAGGAGGCCGCGGCGGGACTGTGTGGCGTCGGCCGCCGCATCTCCATCGGTCGCCGTCGGCGCGGGAGTGATCGCTGCCGTCCCGGCCGGCTGATCGATCGTGGTCATGGCGTCCCCCTCCGTCTGACAGAGGAGGAAGCGAGGACGATGATACGGGCGGGCGTCGGTGCCGGCACCGCACATGCAGACGGCGCGACACCCGCCCCTCGCCGAACGGATGTCGCGCCTGCACGCCTTCTGGCGCGTGGCAAGGTTACGTGGGGCGGTCTTCACACCCCAAAGGGGTTGACATGCCGGGAACGGCCGACTACTTATACGGCGACGACGACCCGCCCGCGCGCCCGAGGCTCAGTCGCCCAGCGGCGGCTCCTGCGGGTTGCGACGGCCCGTCTCGCGCTCCCAGAACTCCAGCTGCTGCGTGAGGGCCTTCGCCAGCTCGAACACCTGGTCGGGCGGAATGCGGATGCGGCTCACCACGCGCGCCGGCACGACGGTGTGACGCTGTCCGGTCTCGGCGTCCACCTGCTCGCGCGGCGGCTGCGCGAGGGTGAGGAAGTCCATCACGAACACCGTCGGCGTGTGCCAGACGTTCGCGAAGTCGGCGTATGCGCCACCGATGAGCTCGGGCGGGAGGTCGATCTCGAACTGCTGCGATGGGTCGTCGGCCATGCGGGCTCCTGTTCGGCGGCGTCTCGCGCGGTGGCCCGCGGGTGAGACTCGGGCGGTCGAGTGCGACGTGTGCGCGAGTCTACGCGGCACTCACCCGCGACCGACCAGGCGGGCGAACCCGCTGAGGCGCGCCACTCCCTCCGGCGTGTACGGCAGGTCGTCCAGCAGTCCGGGTGAGTACACCAGGAATGCGGTGTGCATCGCCCGGGAGATGGCGACGTTCAGGCGGTTGCGCAGCAGGAGGAATTCCAGCCCGCGGGGCGCGTCACGGCCGCTCGACGCCGCGAGCGAGACGATCGCGACAGCCGCCTCCTTGCCCTGGAACTTGTCGACCGTGCCGACGGGCACATCGGGGAACCCGGCCGCGGCGAGAGCGGCTTCGACGGCGACCTGCTGGGCGTTGTAGGGAGTCACGACGATGAGGTCCGCCTGTGCCAGGGGTCGTGGCGGCAGCGCGACCGATGCCCCATCACTGTCGTCGGTCGCAGCATCCGTCCATTCGCGTCCGATGAGGTCGGTGACCAGCCGCGCGACCTCGGCGGCCTCCTCGAGAGACTGCGTCGCGTTGCCGTGGTGGCGCAGCGGGATCGGCACGAGCCCGGGACGGATTCCCTCGAGCCGCCGCAGCGCCGTGGACGGGTGCGCGGCGAGTTCGCCGCGGTACGAGAGCGTCGACACCGGCGCGGCGACCTCGGGCCGCATGCGGCGGGTATGCGCGAGGAAGTAGCCGTACTCCGGCGGGATGACGTCGGCGCCGTCCATGACCCAGCCGAGCGCCGACGTGTCGACGGGGGCCGGGTGCGTCCCCTGGCTCACCTGCGGCAGCTGCTGCGGGTCGCCCAGCAGCAGCAGACGCGGCGCGGCGAGCGACACGGCGATCGTCGAGGCGAGCGAGAACTGCCCGGCCTCGTCGACGACGAGGAGGTCGAGGCTGCCGCGCGGCACGCGGCCCTGGTGGCTGAAGTCCCACGCGGTGCCGCCGAGGACGAATCCGGATGCCTCGTGCTCGGTCGTGAACGCGGCGACGCCGTTCTTCGGCAGCACCGTGAAGGCGTGCGCGGCCGACGGGTCCTTCGGGGCCTTGCCGACGTGCGACGCCGGCACCCCCGCGTCGATGACGCGATCGAGCAGGTGCTCGATCGTCGCGTGACCCTGAGCGACGACGCCGACCTTGTACCCGTGGTCTCGCACCAGCCGCGCGATCACGTGGGACCCGACGTACGTCTTGCCCGTGCCCGGAGGGCCCTGCACGGCGAGATAACTGCGGTCGAGCGCGCGTACGGCGCGGGCGATGGCGTCCACGGCGTCGTCCCCGGCGACGGGCAGCGTGCTCCCCTCGGCTGCCGGTCCTCCTGCGGGGAGAAGAGCCGGGTGGAGCATCCGGGGCGGCCGACGGCACAGGATGTCGGTGGCCGGGTCGGCCGGAAGCTCGGGCGCGGCGTCGATGACGGCATCCGCCCACGCGTCGATGGCGGCTTGCTGGTTGCCCGCCGCGGGCGGCGCCTGGGGTGTGAGCGCAAGGGGCAGTTCGCTCCACGTCACGCCGTCGACCGCCGTCTCTTCGATCACCGCGCCGTCGTCGAGGACCTCGAGCACGGTGACCGAGCGGTAGGAGTGGATCCACCGCGGTGAGGCCTCGAACGGGTACGGCGCGGGCAGCTCGTAGAGCGCGAACGGGCTGCTCCCTTCGCTGATGCGGGTGCCGGGGGCGAGGTCGCCGCGCAGTTCGACGACGCGTCGCTCGCCACCTCTGCCGCTCTCGAGGAAGTGCCAGTCCTCCCGGACGCTGCTGCGGGCCGGATCGATCGCGACCACGTCGCGCGTCTCGTCCCACAGTGACACCGGCTCGCGCAGCCGCAGGAAATGCGTCGCCCAGAACGACTTGGCCTCTCGCGGGTAGTAGTCGATGGCGGCCGCGCCGAGGCGCAGCGTGCGGGCGGGCACCGAGTCTTCTGGATACTGCAGCGCCAGCGCATCGAGCACCGTCGCGCGCGCCGAGGGCTCGTACGCGCGCTCGTCGGGCTCAGGGTTGGGCGACGGCACGAGCGCCGCCTCGCGTGCGCGGTCGACGAGCCAGTCGCGCAGGCGCCTCGTCGACACGCAGTCGTACCGGTTGTAGTCGGCGAGGTCCTCGAAGACGAGCGTCGCTTCGGCCGCTGCGCCATCGGCCTGCAGTGCGCGGGCCTCGACGTAGCGGACGATCGACTCGTCGCCCTTCTGCACGTCGCTCGTGCGCACCTCATCACCCATGTAGAGGGGCTCGAGCTTCTTGATCGAGTACGAGCGCGATCCGACGCGCAGCGCACGGCGCACGATCGGGTACAGGTCGACGAAGACACCGTCGCGCAGCAGCCGGTCGACGTCGGCCTCGCGTACGCCGTGCCGGGCGGCCATCGCGAGCAGGTGCGACGGCTCGTACGGCGCGTAGTGGTAGATGTGCATGCCCGGGAACTGCTGCCGCCGCAGGTTGACGATGTCGAGGAACGTCTCGAGGGCGCGCTTCTCCTCGGCGAACGAGTGCGCCCACAGGGCCGTGTACTGCTCGCGCGTGTCGACCCAGCCGAACAGGTAATCGATGCCCCACTGCGTGGGCTGCCCGGGCAGCGGCGGCTCGGTGTGCAGCGGATCGCCCTCGAAGTCGAAGAACATGTCGCCGTGGTCGGGGCGCGGCAGCGCGCCCAGCGCCTGCGGTGCGACGACCTCGAACACCGGGATCGGCGGCGCCGGGGCCGCCTCGGCAAGCAGCACCGCGAGAGTGCCTTCGGCGACAGAGCCCTGCGCGCCGTCGACGCCGGCGGCCGCGCCCTCGAGCGTTTCGGCGTGGGCCACGGTCGCCGCTTCGATCGCCGTCACGTCAGGCTCGGCCGTGCGTGCCTTCGGCGCCACCAGCGGCGGCGTGCCCGCCGGGCTCTCGAGCTGCAGGCGGGCCTGCGTGCGCAGCGAGCCGAAGACGTCGGGGTTCATCCCCACCGGCCCCGCGGGCGCCCCGGCGAGCTGCTCGATCGTTTCGATGCCGGCGGCGCGCAGCCGCTCGCGCTGCACCGGGCGCATGCCCGCCACGAGGAGCAGGTCGCGGGATGCCACGACCTCCGCGTCGCACGTCGCACAGCGTCCGCACGCGACGACGCCGAGCTCGCCGCGCGGGTCGCCCCACGCGATCGGCTCCCCCGCCGACCCGAGCTCGAGACGCCGGTCGGCGATGAGTGCGGCCAGCCGCTCGCGACGCAGCGTGAAGACGGGGAGGAGGTCGTCCACCTCGTGCTCGCTGACGCTGCCGTCGCCGAGCAGCAGCTGCACCCGGTGGGAGCGCGGCACGCCCAGCCTGTCGAGCTGGGCGACATACGCAGCGAGCTGCATCAGCGCAGTGACGCGGGCGTGTCGCGCAAGCTTCGTGTCCTGCACGATCCACGGCCGCCCGGCACCGCTGCCGGCGGCGTCGTCACGGACGAGGAAGTCTGCGAAACCCACGAACGAGTCGGTCGCGAACGCCGCCTGGTAGATGACCTCGGCGTCCGAGGCCAGGGCTGCATTCGTGCGTGCGACCGCATCGGCGAGGGCCGCGGCATCCGACGATCTCGCCTCAGGAATGACCGCGACACGGTCGCCGTAGCGCGCGACGTAGTCGTCGAGCACGCGGCGCTCGTGCACGGTGCCCAGGCGCCCGGCGCGCTCGAGGGTGAGGTCCTCGGGCTCTTCGACCGCCGCGACGCGTCCGAGCCGCGCGTCGATCGCCCGCAGCCAGGCGAACTCGCATTCCGCGGCCGCCTTGAGATCGCTCGCGCTCCAGACGATCCGGCCTTCGTCCTCGATGTATCGCATGCCCCGCCCTTCTCACACGACCCTAGCCGCGGCATCCGACACCCCGTCC
>NZ_JBJDRK010000019.1:0-66230 GCF_044987405.1 Microbacterium sp. ZW T2_14
CCGCGAACGCGGCCCGCATGGCGGGGAACTGCGCCGGCAACACCTCCCCCGTGGACAGCGCAACCTGTTGCTGCACCGCACCCGCGGCGGCGATGACCTCGCCTGCGGTGCGCCGCGACACCCGTGTCGCACGCTGCACGAGTTCGCTCATGGTGCGGCATCCATACCGCGTCGTGATGCGGTCCGCGTGACCGACACCGCCATCGCGGTCGGTGATCACGGCGACCGCCTCCACCATCACCGCTTCCGCGTGCCGGCGGATCCGGCCCGCCGCCGCCAGCGCGCCGAGCACCGCGGCGTCATCCAGCCCCCGCAGCCCGCCGTCCGCAACGGCCGCGACGGTCACTTTCGCCAGCGCGTCGCCGAGCTCCGTGAGAGCGTCGGCGAGGTTCGGCATACCCCCATTCTGACGAGGGCCACCGACATTCGAAGTCCCAGATCAGGTGCCGAAACCGGCCTGTGGAGAACTCCCCGACGAGGCCCGCTCGCGGCACCTGTGGAGGAACCGCGGTGTCGGCCAACCGGCGTGTGCGCCGGGTGCGGGTTCCGTCCCGCGAGTCGGTCGCTGAGCGAGGAGCGCCAGCGACGAGACGAAGCGTCCTCGCTCGCTCAAGGACCGGGGCGCGTAGACGAGCGTGACGAGGAGGGCGGGCCCAGAACCGGGGGCCCGCCCTCCTCGTCACGCACCGGGCCGTAGCCGCCGCGTCACCGCCAGGATGCCGTCGCCGGCTCGGACGACCCCAGGACGCTGACTGCGGTCACTGTGTAGTCCTGAGACCCGCCGTTGCGGTCGCCGGTGAGCCGGCACGTTGTCGCACGCGTCTCGCACACGACGTCACCCGACGAGTCCCGCACGATGTAGCGGTCCAGTGGCAAGTCTGATGCGGGGGCCCTCCACTTGACGCGCACTGCGCCGCCGCCGATGCGCTGCGCCGTCACATCGACCGGCGCCTCAGGGCTTGCCAGAGCGTGTGTTCCGGCGGAGACATGAGCGACGCGGGTCGCGCCATCGCGGGTGAGCTGAATCGTGACCTCGCCGTCCGACGTGACGCTCAGCTGGGCCGGCTCTGACGGGTCGAGACCCGCCCGGTCTAGGTCCACCCGCAGCTTCGCCACGTTCTCCGTCGAGAGGTCGAGCGCGTTGTGCGGGTCCTGCTGGCCGATGGATGCCCATGCCTGGTCGCGCACCTGCACGTTGCGGCCGTCGATGACCTGCATCTGATCCGTCAGCACCGGCTCAGTGGATGCCGTGGTCAAGGCGTGCGATGTGGCCGCGACGCGGCTCCAGCGGGCCGACGCGTCGCGAACCGCCATGTCGGTCAGCCAGTAGGCGCGGTCGACCGTGATCCCGAGGTCGGGCCGGGCGTCTCCCGGCTCCCAGCGGAACGTCACCTGGGCAGGAGAGTGGGTGCGTTCCGGATGCTGTTCCACGTACTCCGCCACGTCGCTCCACCCGAGCGACTCTCCGAGCTCGCCGTGCGTCGCACCCTCGTAGTAGTTGGCGCGGTACCGGATGTCGGCGGCATCGGCCGCGGCATCCCAGCGGCGCGTGTTGTTCAGCGCCACGTCGGCCGATCCGGAATCCATGAAGGTGACGAGGTTGCGAAGATTCTCCATCCTGCTGTCGTCTCCCGCCTGATCCCGTCGGCCCTGCGTGTCGTAGTAGCCCGCACCTGAGACGATCACGGCCCCGGCGAAGAGATCCGGATGGTTCGCCGCGATCCTCGTGGTGCCGACCCCACCCATCGACCACCCGCCGATGACGGTCCGATCCGGGTCCAGAGCGTACGCCCGTGCGACGGACCCCCAGGCCTCCCAGACGTCCAGCTCGCCCTCGTTGATGTACCAGGTGGTGTTGCCGCGGCCGAGGGGCGTCACGCAGATCGAGCCGCGGTCTTCGCACATGGGGCCGTAGACATCATCCTGAGTCGCGCCACCGAAGCCGTTGTGGTTGCGATCGCCGGCGTGCAGCAGCAGGGTGAGCGGTGCGGGCTCGCCGGGCTGGTACCCGGTCGGCACGTAGACGGTGTAGGGCTGGACCCGGCCGTAGAACGAGGGGTCCCGCAGGGCGGGACCATAGGTGTCACGTGCCTGCGCGTCGAGTCCCTGGCCGAGGTCGAGTGACGAGACGTACCAGCGTGTCGAGTATCCGGTGGGGGTGGCTTCCGCTGTCGAGGCCCGCTGGGCGATCCGGCTCCAATCCACCTCGACGGCGAAGTCGCTGACGTCGCCAGCCGTCAGCGCGGCGGACTGGGCGCCGTTGTTCCATCGCGTCGACGAGTCGGTCCAGCCGCCGGCGAGGAACGGCTCGTCGTCGCGATCCCGGAAGACGGCGTTGTAGACGCGCGAACCGTCGCCGCCCTCGGGTGCCGGAGCGAACCCGTCGCCCGACGCGTTCGCGACGCCGGCCGCGAGTCGCACGGTCCATTCGTCGTCGGCGGTCATGAGGTCGCGAGGCACCGCGACGACGAACGACCGGGAGGCCTCGTCGACCGTGACGGTCGCACCCGACGCCGTCAGATCGGTGCGGGCTCCCGATGTCGCGTCGATGAGCCACGCGCCGCGCGACGAGACGATCATCGCCGCTTCGGTGCCCGGCGACGCGACGCCGGCGTCGGCCGGCCACGAGGCGGCCCCGGTGGTCGCATCGGCGTCGGTGTCGAACGCCCACGTCGCGACGGGTACGTCGGAGTCGAGGAGGGTGTTCCAGTCGACCCGCCAGTACGTGTGCGTGGCGTCGCCCGCGATGCCGGCGCGAAACACGTCCGCACCGTTGGCTCCCGCTTCCGGCGATGCGTAGGTGAAGTCGCCGCGGCCCATGTCGTCGTAGAGCCAGTCGGTCCACAGCAGCGCCCCGGCGTCGTAGCGTCCGGTTCCCGACGTGCGGGGGAACTGCTCCGAGAACGGCCAGCCTTCGGCGCGGGGCAGCGTGGGCTCCGGCGCGGTGCCCGCGGCGGGGATGTCGGGCGGAAGCCCAGGTGTCCCGTGGGCCGCGGTCGGCTGCGCCGCGTTCGGGTGGGCCGCGGTCGGCTCGGCGGTCGCCGGCGCCGCGGCGATGGGGCACACCGCCAGCACTGCGGCTGCAGTGACGGTGCCGATCAGCCAGGCGGGTGCGGTTCGCGTGCGCCGCGCCTTCGCCGGAGCTCCTGCCTGCCGGTGAGGAGAGAGGTGGACCATGGCTTCTTCCCCTTCGAAGAAATATCATAGAAATTGATATTCGGAACGCTAACGCGGCCGTCGTGTGGGCGTCAATCGGCTGTCCCGAATTGATAGTTGAAATTCTCAATCATCAACTTTTATGATGTTATCCACGGTGATCGACTGACACCGACCCGATCTGCACAACGATGTGGAGTCCTCATGCGCACCACCAAGAGCGTCGCCGCCCTCGCCCCGCTTCTCGTCCTCGGCCTCGTCGCCGGCTGCTCCTCGGCGGCGCCCGATGCTGAGCCGGCACAGACGGAAGCCGCCACCGAAGCACCGCTGTACGACCAGTTGCCCGACGCGATCAAGGACGCCGGTGCCATCAAGATCGCCGGCGACACTCACCCGCCGTACCGCACGATCGAAGAGGGCGGAGAGATCACCGGAATCGATCCGGACCTCCAAGCGGCGCTGTCGGAGCAGCTGGGTGTCCCGTTCGAGATCGTCACCGCGTCCGGACTCGATGCGATGCTCACCGGCATGCTGTCTGGTCGGTTCGACGCGTTCAACGGGCCGGTCCGCACGACGCCCGAGCGTGAGGCGGAGTTCGATGCCGTCGTGTGGATGACCACGCGCACGTCGTACGTGTACCTCGCCGAGCGTGCCGATGAGCTGAGCGATCCGGAGGCCCTGTGCGGCGCGCGCGTCGCGGGCGTGACCGGCTCGGTGACCGAGAGTCAGCTGGCCCGCTACAACGAGTGGTGCGCCGACGAAGGGCTCGACCCCGCTGAGTTCATCGGCCTGGAGGACAGCAACGCGACGTTCCTCGCGGTCAACTCCGACCGCGCCGACTACGCCGGCACGACGCAGTCGGCCGCCATCGATCTGCAGGCTTCCGATCCCGACACGTACGAGTTCATCGTCCAGTCCGACGAGCAGGGCGCGGGCGTCGACCAGCTCGCGATGTTCATGCCGAAGGGGAACGGGCTGGCAGAGCCCATGCTCGCCGCGTTCGAGGCGATCTTCGAGAACGGCGAGTACGAGCGGATCATGACCGAGTGGGGCATCGAGGACACCGCTGTCGACGCACCCACGCTCAACCCGATGACCAGCGAGTGACGATGACCGACCTCACCACCCAGCCGGTCCGCAACCCATCGGCCGACAGATCGATCGATGCCGCGCGCGCACGACGCCGGATCCATCCGTGGCGGGTGGTGGTCGGCATCCTGCTGGCCTTCGTCACGGTGCAGATCGCGTTCTTCCTCGTCACAAACGAACGGTTCGAGTGGCCGGTCGTCGCGGAGTACCTCTTCAACCCGAGCGTGCTCATGGGGCTCGGCATGTCCATCATGCTCACGATCGTGGGCATGATCCTCGGTTCGCTTCTGGGCACCGCCCTGGCGGCCGGACAGCTCGCCGAGTTCGCGCCGCTGCGGTGGGCGTGCATCGTGTTCGTCGGGGTGTTCCGAGGAGTCCCGCCCCTCGTGCAGCTGATCTTCTGGTACAACCTGGCCTACCTGCTGCCGCGCCTCGCGGTCGGCGTGCCCTTCGGCCCCGAGCTGTTCAGCTGGCCCACGAACGATCTCATCACGCCCCTCACGGCGGCGATCATCGGGCTGTCTCTCCACGAGGCCGCGTACATGGCCGAGATCATCCGCGCCGGCATCCTGTCGGTCGACTCCGGGCAGCGCGACGCCGCCGCCGCGATGGGATTCAGCCGGTGGCACTCGTTCACCCGCGTCGTGCTGCCGCAGGCGATGCGCGTCATCATCCCGCCGACGGGGTCGCAGGTGATCGCGCTCCTGAAGGGCACGTCGCTCGTCAGCGTCATCGCGATGGGCGATCTGCTGCACTCGGTGCAGGTCATTTACAACCGCACGTACGAGGTGGTCCCCATGCTGATCGTCGCCGTGATCTGGTACCTGGTGCTGGTCACCGCCCTCACGCTCGTGCAGCGCAGGGTGGAACGGCACTTCAGCAGAGGCATGTCGCGAGCCGCGGTCGCCCGCCGCGTCGCCGAGCGGACGGAGGCGGTGGCATGACCGGCGAGAGCGCGACCATGACGCCCGTCCTGCAGGTCGTCGGCGTGCGCAAGGAGTACGGCGACAACGTCGCCCTCGACGGGGTCGACTTCGAGGTCCACGCACAGGAGGTCGTCGCGGTGCTCGGGCCGTCGGGGTCGGGCAAGTCCACGCTGGTGCGCTGCATCGACCAGCTGGAGTCGATCGAGGGTGGTGCGATGTATCTCGACGGAGAACTGCTCGGCTACGAACGCCATCGTGACGGCATCCGCCCCCTCGCCGACGCCGACGTGAAGCGGCAGCAGCGTCGCATGGGCATGGTGTTCCAGCAGTTCAACCTGTTCCCGCACTGGACGGTGCTGCGCAACATCACCGAGGCGCCGATCAAGGTGCACGGTGTGCCTCCCGCCGCGGCGAAGGCCCGCGCGATGGAGCTGCTCGCCCGGGTCGGGCTCGCCGACAAGGCGCAGGCGCACCCGCGCCAGCTGTCGGGCGGGCAGCAGCAGCGCGTGGCCATCGCCCGCGCGGTGGCCACGAATCCGCGCATCCTGCTCTTCGATGAGCCGACGAGTTCGCTCGACCCCGAGCTCGTCGACGAAGTGCTGCAGGTCATGAAGGACCTCGCCGAGGCCGGGATGACGATGATCGTCGTCACGCACGAGCTCGACTTCGCCCGGCACGTCGCCGACCGGTGCGTGTTCATGGCGGAGGGGCAGGTGATCGAAGACCGCCCGTCGACGGAGTTCTTCGACGCTCCGCGGTCGACGCGATTGCGGACGTTCCTGACGCGCACGGCGGCGACGCCGGCGCGCGAGGGGGGCGCGTGACGACCATCCGTGCCGTCGGCGACCTGGTGCTCGAGCGCGAGGACGCCCGCCCGCTGCTCGCGCCCGCCCGCGAGGTGCTGCGCGCAAGCGACCTGCTCATCGGGCAGCTCGAGATCCCGCACATCGACGCCGACGTCGACGGGGCCGTGGTGCAGACGACCGATGTCCCGGCATTGCCCGGGCCGCCGTCGGCCCTGGATGCCCTCGCCGACGCCGGGTTCGGCATCCTCACCCTCGCCGGCAACCACGTCTACGACTTCGGCCCGGAAGGCATCCGCCACACCGTGCGCCATTGCGCCGCGCGAGGGCTGCGCACGGTGGGAGTGGGCGAGAGTCTCGACGAGGCGTTCACGCCGGCGATCACCGACGTGAACGGCACCCGCATCGCGGTGCTGAGCGTCAACTGCGTCGGTCCCCGTGAGACGTGGGCGTCGAGCCTCAAACCGGGCGCCGCATACGTCGAGGTGATCACGCATTACGAGGTGCGGGGCGCGAACCCGGGCGGACCGCCCCGCGTGCGGACCTACGCGGAGTCCACGAGTCTGGGCCGCCTGCGCGAAGCAGTCGAGGTCGCGGCCGCGCACGCCGACGTCGTCGTCGTCGCGCTGCACAAGGGACTCGTCCACGTTCCCGTCGACATCGCCGACTATGAGAGAGAGATCTCGCATGCGGTGGTGGATGCCGGTGCCCATGCCGTCATCGGACACCACGCCCACATCGCGAAGGGCGTGGAGGTCTACCGTGGCCGAGCGATCTTCCACGGCCTCGGCAACTTCGCCACCGTGACGCGCGCCCTGTCGGTGTCTGCGGAGGGATCCCCGGAGCGAGTGGAGTGGGCGCGGCAGCGGCGGCGCCTGTTCGGTTTCGAACCGGATGCTGCGATGCCCGACTATCCGTTCCACCCCGAGAGCCGGCACACCACGATCGCCGAACTGGTCGTCGAGGACGGCGAGGTCGGCGCGGCGCTCCTGCCGTGCTGGATCGACGACGAGGCGCGCCCCGTGCCCGTCGGGCGCTCCGAGCGCGGCGAGCAGGTCGCCCACTACCTGCGCACGATCACGGCGCTTGCCGGTTTCACCACTGATCTCGCATGGGACGGCGATCGACTCGTCGTCCGCGCGGGGGAGAGCACACGATGAGCCATCCTGACGCCCCGCTTGCGGGCAAGACCGTGATCGACCTGACCACCGCACTCGCGGGGCCCTACGCGACGCTGCTGCTCGCGAGCCTGGGCGCCCGCGTGATCAAGGTCGAGAACCCTGAGCGTGGCGGCGACTCGTCGCGGAACAACTCGCCGTACGTGACCGCCGACGGACTGCAGCTGCGGCGCACCGGTCCCGACGACATGTCGGTCTCGATGATGGCGCGCGGTCGTGGCAAGGAGAGCATCACGCTCAACCTCAAGCACGCCGCCAGTCGGGAGGTGTTCTTCGACCTCGTCCGCCACGCCGACATCGTCGTAGAGAACTACAGCGCCGGTGTGACGCGGCGCCTCGGCATCGACTTCGCCGCCGTGCAGCAGATCAACCGGCGCATCGTCTACACCTCGATCAGCGGCTTCGGGGCTCAGGGCGTCCCGGGCGAGGGCAAGGCGATGGACACCATCATCCAGGCGCTCAGCGGCGTGATGATGACCGCCGGCGAGCCGGGCGACGCCCCGGTGCGGTTCGGTCTGCCGATCGGCGACCTCGTCGCGCCGCTGTTCGCGGTGATCGGGACTCTCGCCGCCGTGATGGATGCCGAGCGCACCGGTGAAGGTCAGCACGTCGACGTCTCGATGCTCGGCAGTCTCACGTCGCTCGTCGCGTGCGAGCCGTTCGACGCCCTGGAGTCGGTCGGGTTCCCGCTCCGGACGGGGGCGGTCGTGCCCCGGCTCGCGCCGTTCGGCACGTTCCAGTCCGTCGACGGATGGTTCGCGATCTGCGCCCCCACCGACGCCTTCGCCGAGGGGACGCTCACCGCGATCGGGCAGTCGGACCTGATCGAGGACCCGCGCTTCTCGACTCGAGACGCGCGCGTCGACAACGCCGACGAGCTTCATGCCCTCGTGAGCGAGTGGGCCCGCACCCGCTCGTCGGCGGAGGTGCTGTCGGCGTTCGAGCACAACGGCGTCCCTGCCGCACCGGTGCGGGATACGGCGACCGCCGTGCGCGACGACATCGTCACCGGACGCGGCGAGGTGGTCCCGCTGGTGCATCCGCGATTCGGGCACTTCGAGGGGCTCTACGGCACCGGGCTTCCCGTGGTCTTCTCGCGCAGCCGCGCCGATCTCTCGCGGCCGGCCCCGGGCCTGGGCGAGCACACCGACGGAGTGCTGGAAGACCTGCTCGGCTACGACGCCGAGCGCGTGGCGCAGCTGCGCCAGGACGGCGTGCTGTGACCCCGAGCGGCCCGGTGATCGGCGTCGTCGGCAACGATGCGCCACGGCAGCTGCTCCTCGCGTTCGGTGCCCGGCCCGTACGCCTGACCGGATCGTGGACCGGTGTGATCGATCCCGAAGCGCAACAGCTTCTCGGGGCGACGGACGCCGCCGTGGTGCGGCTGCTCACGGAGCTGCGCAGCGGTGCGCATCAGCTCGACGGGCTGATCGTGTGCAACGACTCGCAGGCCCACCTCCGCCTCTTCTATGTGCTCCGGGCCACCGGTTCGGAGCTGCCGGTGCACCTGCTCGACATGCCGCGCGAGCCCTCCTCGCCCGCGCGCCGCTTCGCGCTGTTCCAGCTCGAGGCGCTGGCCGCCTTCTTTGCCACCGTGACGGGAGGCGAGCTGAGCGCGGCCTCCCTCGCTGCGGCGGCCGACGCCGAAGCAGCCCTCGGCCACGCGCTGCGGCGGCTGCGCGCCCGCCGTCGCGCCCACCCCCCGCTGTGCGCGGGCGCGGATGCCCTGGACGCTGTCTTGGATGCCGCGCGCATGGCGCCGGCCGATGCAGTGGCACGCCTCGACGCGGCGCTGACGCCCGCGGTGTCGGGGGCGACGCGGGTTCACGCGACCGGCTCGTCGCACCCCGACGCCACGTTCTACCGCCTGCTCGAAGCCGACAGCCGTGTCGTGGTCGTCAGCGACGACCACGACACCGGTGATGCGGCGTGGCTGGGCGAGGCGGTCTACGGCGAGACGACCGAACACGTGCTCGAGGGGCTGATCGACGCCCACTTCGCACGGATCACCACCTCGGCCACCACTGCCAGCGCGGACCGCGCGGCGCTCACCCGCGACGTCGCACGGGCCGCGGACGCGGATGCGGTGGCCGCGATCATCCGCGAGCTCGACGAGGCCCCGCTGTGGGACCTCGCCGACCAGCGCGAGGCACTCGAGGGCACCGCGTTCGTCAGCGTGCGCGTGCAGCCCGGCGGTGAGCACGATTCGGCCGGAGACCTGCAGCGCGACCTCGTCGAGCGGCGGGTATCCGCGTGAGCGGCCGGGGCGCGGGGGGCTCGCCGCGGCTCGAGAGCGCCGCCGTCGCGACAGCGTTCCAGAAGGAGTGGTTCCTCGGTCTTGCCGGCCGGGCGCGCGATGGCGAGCCGATCGCCCTGGCGAATGCGGATGCACCGCACGAGGTGCTGCGGGCTCTCGGCATCCCGTACGTCGTCAACCAGTGGTGGTCCTCGATCATCTCCGCCAAGCGCGCCGGGCCCGCCAGCCTCGCCGTCGTCGCGGAACGGGGCCTGCCCGACGACAGCCGGCAGTACGACGTGCTGCCGTTGGGCGCTCAGGGGCTTGCCGCCGAGATCGCGCCGTGGGGCGGACTGCCCGAACCGCGCTTCGCGATCGCCGAGCGCAGCGGCGACGTCACCCACAAGATCTTCGAGCAGTGGGGTCGCCGCCCGGGCACCGAGACGTTCCTGCTCTCGCGCACGGCCGCCGTGCCGGCGCCTGCCGGCTGGTGGGACCGCGCGGCGAACGACTGGGAGGACATCTTCGGGGCGGCCCGCATCGATCTGCTCGAGGGCGAGATCCGCATGCTGGCCGCCACGCTCGCGCAGCGCGTAGGTCGCACCCTCGACCTCGAAGAACTCGCCGGCATCATGGCGCTCGCCAACGAGCAGGCGGAGTGGAACCGTCGAACGCGCGACCTGCTGGCGACGGCCCGGCCGCTTCCGGTTGCCGTGACCGACATCATCCCGGCGGTCATGGTGCCGCAGTGGCATCGCGGGACGCCGTGGGCGGTGGCCGCAGCGAGGCGCCTCCACGACGAAGTCGCACGCCGCATCGACGACGGCTATGCCGTCTTCCCGGGTGAGAGGCGGCGCCTGATGTGGATCGGCCGCGGTCTGTGGTCCGACCTGGAGATGTACCGCTCGTTCCAGGAAGAATTCGGCGCGGTCTTCGTGTGGTCGATGTACCTCGCGATCGCCGCGGACGGCTATGCCCGGTACGGAGACGATCCGGTGCGGACGCTCGCGGCACGCTTCGTGGGATTGACCGACCTGCTCTACGTGCCGCCGATGTCGTCCTCGTGGTACGTGAAGGAGGCGCTCGCGCACGGCGCCGACGGCGTGGTGCACCTCGTCGCTGACGACACCCCCGCGCCGGGCGTGATCACGGCGGCGCTCGAGGAGCGAGGCATCCCGGTCCTCGAGATCCGCGCCAGCAACGCCGATCCGCGGGCGACGGTCGGCGTGCGGGAGCGGATCGCGGACTTCGTGCGGGAGCGCGTTCCCGCCGACCGATGAGCCGGGCGCCGCGCCTGCGCGTCTTCGAGCCGTTCGGCAACCGCCGCTTCTCGCTGTACTTCAGCGGCCAGGTGATCTCGAACACCGGCACGTGGTTCCAGAACCTCGCGCTGTCGCTCGTCGTGCTCGAGGCGACCGGCAGCGCCCAGGCGCTCAGCGGTGTGACCGTCGCGCAGTTCCTGCCGCTCCTCGTGCTGAGTATTCCGGCCGGCCGCCTCGCCGATCGGGTGCGACCGCGCACGATTCTGCTCGTGACCTCCCTCGCATCGGCGCTCGTCGTGGCGGGGCTCGCATTCGTGACCCTCGCCTCCGAGCCCCCGATCGTGGCGATCTACGCACTGGTGGCCGCGCTCGGCACGGTGCACGCGTTCGAGAGGGTCGCGGCGCAGGCGATCATCTTCGAGATCGTCGGACCGGAGGCCCTCGGCCGCGCTGTCTCGCTCAGCACCATCGCGCTCGCGTCCGCCCGTTCCATCGGTCCAGGACTCGCCGGTATCGCGTTCCAGGGACTGGGTGCGACGGCTTGCATGCTCGTCAACTCGGCGTCGTTCCTGCTGGTCTTCGCATCGATCGCAGCCATCCGCCCGGCGCGGCTGTTTCCGCGGCCGGGACGGCCGGAGCGGCCGGGCCGCGGCATCCGTCCTCCGTTCTTCAGTCGCGAACTGGTGACGCTCCTCATCGTCAACGCGCTCGTGGCCCTGCTGGCGCTCAACCTCATGCTCGTGCTGACATCGACCGTGAGTCTCACCTTCGCGGGCGACGCGACGGCGGTCGGCGCGACCCACACGCTGAACGCCCTGGGTGCCATCGCGGGCGGCATCATCGCCGCCGGCCGCGATCGCGTCACGGTGCGTTCGCTCATCGTCGCGTGCGCGGGACTCGGAGCGGCTCTCCTGGTGAACGCCGCCGCCCCGACACTGGCGATCCTGCTCGCTCTCGGGCCGTTGCTGGGCCTCGGCGTCGGGTACTACCAGGGCATCCTCAACGCGGCGGCCCAGGTCAGCGTCGCTCCTGACCAGATCGGCCGGACGATGTCGCTCGTGACGCTCGGGAATTACGGCATGGTGCCGTTCGGGGCCCTGCTCATGGGGTGGGTGATCGACGCGCATGGCGGCAGGGTGGCACTGGCGATCGGCGCCCTCACCGGGTTCGCCTGTGCGGCCTTCGTCGCGGTCCGGCTGCGCAAGCGATGACGGATGCCGCGGCCCCAGGTGCGCCCGCGTCGGCGGGTCAGGACGGGGCCAGTCCCGATCCCTTTCGGGGGCGTCGGCGCTGGGCGACCGCCTCGGCCTCGGCCTCCGCATCTCCGAAGTAGCCGCCGGCGAGGGTGTCAGCGGCCCGGTCCAAGACCTCGGCGAGCGAGCGCCCGAGGTCGGGGCCGATGATCTCGGCAAGCCGATCCTCGCGCTCGCGGATCTCGGCCTCGCACTTGGCCAGCGTGTCCCAGCCGGTCTCGGTCAGCTGCACCAGCCGCACGCGTCGGTTCGTGGGATGTTCGACCCGCTCGATGAGACCCGACTCGAGCAGTTCGGCCGACACGACGTGCGCCGCCTGAGAGCTGACGAACGTGCGCCGGGCGACCTGCGCGTTCGACAACGGCACGCCTTCGCCCAGCACCTGCAGGATGAGGAGCTGGGGAAGAGTCACGCCGTGCGCCAGGCCGGTGTTCTCGGCGGCGCGGTTGAGGGCGCGGGCCAGACGGTAGGCCGTGTAGTTGAGCCGGTCGGTGGCGGGGGTTCCGCGCGGATCTCGGCTCTCCATCGGCACACTCCCAGCCTAGTCCGGACCCGCTCCCCGCCGACCGGCAGCCTCGCGCCGTCGCGGGTCGTAGAACGTCGCTGCTCGTCGAGCCGCGACGACGAGAGGTTGGCTCCCGATGGGACCCACCCTCTCGCCGCGCGCGGGTCGACGGGTCAGCGGGTGCCGTAGGCGAGGCCGGGGTGCGGCGTCTCGCAGGCGAAGCTGGACGCGCTCTCGGGGTCGCCGGAGACGTACTGCGCCACCTGCGGGTACACGCACAACGGGCGCGTGCGGGTCCGAGACCAGTCCGCAGGCACTTCGGGGTTGGCGGGGTTGACCGATGCGGTCAGCTGGTCGGGCGCGGATCCCTGCTCGACCCAGTCGACCAGCGCGGCGAGCCCGTGGTGCTGGTCGGTCGCGGGACCGCCGGCGACGTGGCCCATGCCGGGAACCTCGAAGTACCGTGCGAACTGTTCGGCGTTCCCGCCGTTGTTCCGGTCGAGCTCGTCGAACCAGGCGGCGGTGTCGTCGGGCGAGAACACGCCGTCCGAGGCGCCGTGGATCACGATCATCTTCGCGCCGCGGTCGCGCAGCGTGTCGAGGTGCGTGGGGTCGGGCGGCGTCATGAACGACATCGAGCTCTCGGTGTAGATGCCGGAGGTGGCGTAGATCTTCGCCGCCTCGGTGTCGACGTCGAAACCGAGCGCATAGCCCTGCAGATCGGCCAGGATGCTGGGGTCCGCCGGCGGCGTGGTGAAGATGAAGCCGACGGCCGGAGCATCACGGGTGATCGGGGAGCCGAACTTCCAGCCGGCCCAGCCGCTCTGCGTCAGGCCAGGGTCGAAGGGGAACGACGAGTAGATGTCCTTGTTGTTGCTCGTGTGGGCACCGGCGAAGATCTCATCGATCACGGCCTGCTGCTCCTTGGTGAGGCAGGTTCCGTTCCGTTCGCCCGTGCAGCGCGGCACATCCCGCTTGATCGAGAACGCCTGCTGACAGGCCGTGCTGTCCTGGACCATGCCGTCGGCCAGACCGTCGAGGCCGTCGCAGCGGGCCAGGATCGCCTGGGCGGCGAGCGTGCGCTCAGCGGGGGTGAAAGCCGTGCTCAGATCGGCCGGTGTCGTGGCGACCTGCGCCCACTGCTGCGCACCCCACAGCTGAGCGACCGCGGCCTGCGGCAGATTGAAGCCGGGCGAGATGGCGAGGAAGCCGTCGTACTGGTCGGCGTAGCGCGCCGCGGCCACCATCGTGTGGCGCCCGCCGTTCGAGCCGCCCGTGATGTAGGAGCGATCGGGCCCGCGGCCGTACGCATTCGTGATCAGCGCTTTGGCCATGGGCGTCAGGGTGCCGACGGCCTGGTAGCCGTAGTCCAGACGCGCTTGCGGCTCGCGACCGAACAGCGGATTCTGGCTGCCGTTGTGGCCGGCGTCGGAGCTGATGACGGCGAATCCCATCTGCAGTCCGCTCTCGCCGCCGCGTGTGGCGCCGAGCGCGGGGGCGATCGAGCCGTCCAGGCCGCCGTTGCCCTGGTAGAGGAAGCGCCCCGCCCAGGCCGACGGAAGGCGCATCTCGAACCCGATGGCGTACGTCTGGCCGTCGAAGGTGCTCACGCGCTCGTTCATGGTGCCGCGCACCAGGCAGTGCTCGCCGATCGGCTGGCCGCCGTTGCTGACCGTGCCCGCCGCCACCCGCGAGACCTGGGTGATCTTCGTCGAGGGGAAGGCGAAGTCCACCAGGCTCTCGCACGCCTGCAGCGTGCCCGGCTGGGCGGCCGAGAGCTGGGGCAGCGGGCTCGGGCTCCCCGGCGGCACGGCCGCGGCGGGCATCGCGAGGCCCAGAGCGAGGACGACGGATGCCGCGGCCGCGCCGACGAGCGCCGACACGCGGTGTCGCCGACGGGCGTGCTGAGATCGTGGGTCTCGGGGGATGCCGCCCCGTGTGCCGTCGAAGAAGCGTGACATGGAGTCCTCTTCCGGGTCCGGTCCGGGGAGGTCGTTCTCACCGGACGATCGGGTGCCCGCTTCGCTGCGGGTGTGCTGACACGCTAGGGAAATTAGTTGCATACTGCAACTGTTTTCTCAGTGACCGGGTGTGCGCGTGGCTAGACTTCGAGCCACAGGTCCGGGCACGGAACGGGGATTCGTTGGCACAGGGGAGCGACGCGCGCGCTGCGGGGCGCCTCGCCGGCAATCCCGGCTTCCTCTCCGCTCGATTCACCTCGGTCGCTGCGACCGTGTCCAACCGGGTGCTCGCCCCCTTCGGACTGCGCGCCCGCAGCTACTCCCTCGTCGAGGTGGCCGCGGCGTCGGGCGGCCTTTCGCAACGGGACATCGGGCGCATCCTCTGCCTCGACAAGGCGCACGTCGTGCGACTCGTGGATCAGGTCGCTGCGATGGGGCTCGTCCTTCGCACGCGGGACCCCCGCGACGGCCGCGTCTGGCTGATCCGGGCCACCCCGCGTGGTGCCGAGGTCGCGGAGGAGGCCGGACGTGCGCTCGACGAGGCCTTCGCGCAGCTGCTGCGGCGGCTGAGTGCGACGGAGCTCGACGCCACGATGACGACACTGCAGCGACTGGCGTTCGACCTCGAGGACTCAGACGACCAGGACTGACGCAGCGGGGCTCGGGAAGCGCCCTCGACGAGCTCAGGAACCGGTGGTCAGTGCCCAGCGGTGCCGGTCGCTGAGCCTGTCGACGCGCCCTCGAGGCGGTCGACGAGGTCGAGGCCGCGGCGGGCCCATGCGATCTCGCCCTGGGCGCGCTCGACGAGACCCTCGTAGGCGAAGCGCTTGTAGGCGATGGTGCGCTCACGGTCGGCGTCAGCGGTCACTGCGAGGCGGCGCGCCAGCATGGGGTTGGCGACGGCGTCGATGCGCTCCAGCTCGCCCTCCCACTGCGCCAGTTCGCCCGCCCACTGGGCGATGTGCCGTTCCAGGAAGCTTCGCGCGGCCTCCGGTGTGGTCGTCTCGAGATAGGCTGCACGCAGATGCGCGGGGTCGCGTACCCGCTGGTAGTCGAGGGGCGAGGCCATCCAGTCGAGAAAGGCCCGGTCTCCGGCATCCGTCACGTGGTACATGCGGCGCGTGCCGCGCTCGCCGCGGGTCTGCTCCTCGCCCTCGATGAGGCCGAGCTCCTCCATCTTGCGCAGCTCGGGGTAGATCTGGGAGTCGGGCGCGTGCCAGACGTGTCCGACGGACTGGTGGAACTGCTTCTGCAGGTCGTACCCCGACAGCGGGCCGACGCGCAGGATCGCCAGCAGCGCGTATCTCAGGCTCATCCGTCTCCCTTCGCCTTCCCGAGGGTAGCGACCGCCCGCGCCTCGTGCGTCCAAGGGCCGCCCCATTTCGTGTGTCAGGACACGCGGCAACACACGCAGCGAGGCCGCACGTCGTGACACTTGAGCTCCGCCACCCTCTGGTCGGGGGTCACGACACGCGGCGACACGTGGATGGATGTCGCACATCGTGACCCCCGTACTGCCCGGGAACCGGAGCAGGTCAGGCGGGCTCTTTGTACCCCGTGCGCCAGCCGCCGTGGTAGCTCTGGCGGACGACCGTCGAGTACGGCACCGGGGAGACCACGGCGCGTACCTCGAGCTGCTGGTGCGGCTCGACCGACGCCTTCGTGGTGCCGCCGTTCGGCTCGCCCCAGACGACCGTCACCTCGGCGCCCTCGGGCACATCGGGGTTGACGGTGGCGAGTGAGAGGGCGCGCTTCTCGTTGGCGCTGTATCCGGTGAACATCGAGAAGCCGACGACGTCGCCTCCGGCATCCGTCACCGAGTCGTAGTTCGCGGATCCGTAGTTCGCCAGCGGCAGGTCGAAGAACTTGTAGCTCTCGCCCTCGACGTCGAACAGCGACGCGAAGATCTTCGTGACGTCCTCGGCGTTCCACGCGAGCGTCACCTTGCGGCGCTGCGTCGCAGGGTCGATCTTCTCGAGCGCGTCGCGGCCGATGAAGTCGTGGTCGAACTTCACGAACGAGCCGTAGCCGAGCTCCCAGGGCGTCAGGTAGTAGTCCTCGATGTCGTCCGACACGAACGAGCCGGCGAGCGTGCCGGTGGCCTCGTAGCTGTCGACGCCGA
This sequence comes from Microbacterium sp. ZW T2_14, assembly GCF_044987405.1. Classification (NCBI taxonomy): domain Bacteria; kingdom Bacillati; phylum Actinomycetota; class Actinomycetes; order Micrococcales; family Microbacteriaceae; genus Microbacterium; species Microbacterium sp. ZW T2_14. The sequence continues at coordinate 16,492 of NZ_JBJDRK010000019.1, forward strand.
GCCACTCGCGGTAGCCGCGCTCGGCCTCACCGGAGTAGATGGCGGGAAGCGGCGACGGGATCCAGCCCGATTCGAGCGTGTTCGACGGGTATGCGCGCGAGCCCACGGGGACGAGGCCGAACTCGGCGCCCGCCTCGACGATGATGTCGCGCACGCGGTGGTGGTCCTCGTACGGTCCCCAGATCTCGAGGCCCGGGGCGCCCGCCATGCCGTGGCGGAGGGTGCGGACGTTCGCGCCGCCCACCTGCATCGTCGACATCGTGAAGAACTTGAGCTGCTCGAGCGGTCCGCCGTTCAGCTTCTCGATGACCTGCCACGCAGCCGGCCCCTGGATCTGGAACCGGTAGTACCGGCGGCTGACCGCGTCGCCGTAGGGACGCGAGGGCGAGCGGCGGTCGACCGTGATGTCGAGGTTCTGGTAGCCGCCGGTCTCACCGTGGTACAGCAGCCAGTTCGACGCGGGCGCGCGGCCGACGTAGACGTACTCGTCCTCGGCCTCGTGGAAGAGGATGCCGTCGCCGATGACGTGCCCCGACGCGGTCGTCGGCACGTACTGCTTGGCGCGGTTCACCGGGAAGGTCGCCACCGAGTTGATCGCCGTGTCGGAGATCAGGCGGATCGCATCCGAGCCCTTGAGGAACACGTTGTCCATGTGGTGCGACTGGTCGTAGAGCACGGCGGTGTCGCGCCACGCCTTCTGCTCCTTGATCCAGTTCTGGAAGTCCGCGGGGACCACCGGATAGATGTACGAGCCGATCTGCGAGTTGCGCAGCATCTCGACGGCGTTGTTGCCGTCGAGCAGCTCCTGCAGATTCTTCGCCATGGGGAACCTCTCTGTTCGTGGGGTTGTGGTTTCGGGGACGGATGCCGGGGTCAGGTGAAGACGATGGTGCTGTTGCCGTGTCGGATGACGCGGTCTTCGGCGTGCCATTCGACCGCGCGGGAGAGCACGGCGCGTTCGACGTACGCGCCGCGGGCCTGCAGATCGGCGGCGGACATGGCGTGGGTGACGCGCGCGACGTCCTGCTCGATGATCGGCCCCTCGTCGAGGTCCGCGGTGACGTAGTGGCTCGTCGCGCCGATGAGCTTGACGCCGCGCTCCTTCGCCTTGCGGTAGGGAGCGGCGCCGATGAACGCGGGCAGGAACGAGTGATGGATGTTGATCACCGGCACGCCCACCTCGTCGAGGAACGAGTCGGAGAGGATCTGCATGTACCGGGCGAGCACGACGAAGTCGACGTTGCCCTTCAGCAGCTCGACGATCTTGGCCTCGGCGGCGGACTTGTCGGCGCCCTGCGAAGGCACGTGGAAGAACGGGATGCCGAAGGAGCGGACGTCTTCGGCGGTGTTGGTGTGGTTGGAGATGACCATCGGGATGGTCACCGGCAGTTCGCCGCGGCGGTGCCGCCAGAGCAGTTCGAGCAGGCAGTGATCGGAGGTGGAGGCGAGGACGGCCATCCGTTTCGGGATGGACTGGTCGGTGACGCGCCACTCGAGCTTCAGCGGCCCGAGGGTCTTGTCGAGGTCGGCCTCGATGTCGGGCAGCGCGGCCTGCAGCTCGGGGCGGTGGAAGACGACGCGCTGGAAGAACTCGCCGCCCTCGGGATTGTCGGAGTACTGGTCCAGCGTGACGATGTTCCCGCCGACGCGGGTGACCAGCGCCGTCACGGCGGCCACGATGCCGGGCTGGTCGGGGCCGTGGACGATCAGGCAGGCGTGGTCGCGATGAGTGTCGAGGTGCGTCGTCATCGGCGCGCCCCGGAGGACTGGGACGCGACGAACTCCCGCGCCCAGGTCGACGTCGCGAGCAGCCCGCCGAACGTGTAGAAGTGCAGCTTCACGTCGCCGGACTTCGGCTCGTCGGCGAGCAGCGCGGCCAGGTCCGACACGAAGCGGTCGGGGCCGGCGGTGCCCATGAGGTTGGTGAGCGAGAACCCGTACTTCTTCACGATCATCGCGTTCGCGCCGATGCCGAACCGTCGCGCGAAGCCCAGCAAGCGCTTGATGCCGGCCGGTCCCGGCGTGCCGATGCGGATGGGCGCGTCGATGCCCCGCTCGCGGACGGCGTCGATCCATGTCATCACCGGATCGGTGTCGAACGCGAACTGCGTCAGGATGACGGCATCCAACCCCTCCTGTGCGAGGGTGAGCGCCTTCTCGTCCAGGTGACGCCAGAGCACGTCGGCGGGGATGTCGGGGTGACCCTCGGGGTAGCCCGCGATCGAGACCTCACGCACTCCGAACTTCTGCAGCACACCCGAGCGGATCACGGTCAACGCGTCCGGGTACGGACCCTCCGGCTCGGCCGGGTCGCCGCCGACCGCGAACACGTGCTCGGTCGCGCCGACCTCCTGCAGGCGGCCGAGGAACTCCTCGAGCTCACCCTGCGACTTGAGCCGCCGCGCCGAGAGGTGCGGGACCGGCACGAAGCCCATCTCCTTGACCGCCTTCGCGGCAGCGACCCGCATCTCGAGGTCTTCATTGCCGAGGAACGTGACGTTGACCTTCGTTCCCTGGGGGATCGTGTCGCGCGCCTCTTCCAGGCCGGCGATGTCCTTGCCGGTCATCTCGAGCGAGAAGCCGTCGACGAGGGCGGCCGCCGAGGGCGATGCGGGGGTCGCGTGGGCCATGAGGGGAGGTCCTTTCCTCTTCCGGGTGCGTCTCTGCACCGCGGTAACCAGAGAATACCTATCGCCATAGGTAATGGCAATAGGCACGCTGTGCGTGCGCACCCATCTTCAGGGGGCCGACGCGCGGCGGAGGCGGCGACTTCCATTGAGCGGATGCCGGCCCCCTAGGGGTGCGCCTAGTTCACGTGTTTCGTGACGGGCGTCACAAAAGCATTGACAATCGATCCGCAGTGGCGCACCATGACTGTTGTCCGGCACGCCGCGGTGCCGACGCCGACTCCGGTCGGCCGGACGCGGCAGCCGGCACCCACAGCACCCGTCCTTTGAGAGGCCCGTCAATGAAGAAGAGTCTTGCCGTCCTTGGCGTTCTCGCCGCCGCCGCACTCGCGCTCAGCGGCTGCACCGATTCCGCCGTCACCCCGTCCTCCACCTCGACCGACGACGCCGCCGGTAGCGGGGAGCTCACCAAGGTCCGCGTCGCCGCGCTGCCCATCGCCGAGACCGGCGCCCTCTGGGCCGCGATCGACGAGGGCATCTTCGAAGACCACGGCCTCGAGATCGAGGTCGTTCCCGCGCAGGGCGGCGCCAACGCCATCCCCGCGCTGCTGAGCGGCGACATCCAGTTCGCCATCGGCCAGCCGTTCGGCCCCATCCGCGCCGACGTCCAGGACCTCGGCGTCGTGATCGTCGGCAACTACGCCAACAGCCTCGCCGAGGGTGACGACGTCAACGCTGTCGTGGCGCTGGGCGACTCCGGCATCACCCGCCCGGCCGACCTCGCGGGCAAGAAGGTCTCGGTGAACACCATCGGCGCCGCCGGCGACCTGACCATCCGCAAGGCCGTGCAGGACGACGGCGGCGATCCCTCGACGATCGAGTTCGTCGAGGTCGCGTTCCCCGACGTTCCCGCGCAGCTGGCCGCCGGCACCATGGACGCCGCGTGGGCGCCCGACCCGTTCCGCGGCATGGTCCTCGGCGACGGCGGTGTCTCGGTCGTCGCGCCGTACCAGGCGACCATCCCCGGGCTGTCGGTGCTCACCAACATCACGACGCAGGCGCTCCTCGACGAGGACCCCGACCTCGTCGCCGACTATTCCGCCGCCATGGAGGAGGCGCTGGGGTGGGCGAGTGACAACGAAGACGCCGTGCGCGCGGCGATCGCCACCAACCTCGACATCCCCGAGCAGGCGGCCGCCGGCATCACGCTGCCGACCTTCACGTGGGATCTCGCCGATGCCGGCATCGAGGACCTCGGCACGCTCGCGGTCGAGTTCGGCTACATCGACGCCGAGCCCGACTTCGACCGGCTGCTCCAGCAGCAGTAGGCCGCGAAGCGTGGAGTGGTGAGCGGATGCCGCGGCTCGCGGCATCCGTTCACCCCCACGCATCGCGGCCGGCAGCCCAGACGCTGCGGCCGACCTCGCTCCGCAGCATCCGCTCGCCCTCTTCCCTCCCCGCTCCCTCGTGGAGCCTCGCGCCGACGCCCGCGCGACCCGACCGCACCGATCGGAGGCACTGTGACCGCCACCGCTGACGCTCCCACGACCGTCGCCGGCGCACCGCGCGCCCGGCAGCACCGCACCATGCGCAAGCTGGTGCTCGGCGTCGCCGGCATCCTCGGGTTCCTGGCGACGTGGCAGCTGCTGCCGACGCTCGGAATCGTCAACCCCGCCTACTTCCCGACGGCGACCGAGACCATCCTGCAGCTGTTCGTGCTGTTCGGCGATCTGGAGTTCTGGCGCAACGTCGGCCGGACGCTGACCTCCTGGGCTCTGGGCCTGCTGATCGCGACGGTGCTCGCCGTCGTGCTCGGAACGATCATCGGCCTGGTGCCGTTCCTTCGCCGGGCGACGCACACCACGGTGGAGTTCCTGCGTCCGATCCCTTCCGTCGCGCTGATTCCGCTCGCGATCCTCATGTTCGGCTATCAGCTGCAGGCGGCGCTCCTCATCATCGTGTACGCGAGCTTCTGGCAGGTGTTCATCCAGGTGCTCTACGGGGTGGCCGACGTCGACGCCGTCGCCCGCGACACGGCGCGGAGCTTCGGCCTGTCGCGGGGATCGCGGATCGTCAACCTCGTCTTCCCGACAGCCCTGCCGTACCTCATGACGGGCCTGCGGCTCGCCGCGACCGTCGCGCTGATCCTCGCGATCACCGCCGAGATGTTCATCAGCATCCCGGGACTGGGCCGCGCGATCATGCTCGCCCGCGAATCCGGGCAGTGGACGACGGTGTACGCCCTCGTCATCGTCACCGGCATGCTCGGACTGCTCGTCAACCTGATCTTCCGAGGGATCGAGCGCCGTTCGCTGTCGTGGCACCAGTCCGTCCGAGGGGAGGAGGTCCTGTGACCCTCTACACGAGCACCGTCGTCACACCCCGCCGCCCGTCCCGGGTGTGGGCGAAGTTCGGCGAGAACACCGCCTATGCGCTCGGACTGCCCATCATCCTCCTGGTGATCTGGGGTATCTGGTCGTCGATCTCACCCGCGCCGTTCTTCCCGAGCCCGCTCGTCATCGCCGAGGCGTTCATCGAGACGTGGGTCGGACCGGCGTTCTTCGCCGATGTGCTGCCGAGCCTCGGCCGGCTCGCGATCGGCATCGTGCTGGCCGTCGGCCTCGGCATCGCGGCAGGGATCGTCATCGGCCTGGTGCAGTGGCTGCGGGAACTGCTCGAGCCCGTGTTCGAGTTCTTCCGCGCGGTGCCGCCGCCGGTGCTCATTCCGATCGTCGCCGTGCTCGTCGGCGCGAACGACCTCATGAAGGTCGTCGTGATCGTCGCCGGCGCGATCTGGCCCGTCCTGCTGAACACGATCGAAGGCGTCCGCGCGACCGACTCGGTGATGACCGAGACAGCGCGGTCGTTCGCCGTCACCTCGGGCGAGCGCCTGCGGTACCTCGTGCTGCCGTCGGCGAGCCCGCGCATCATGACGGGCGTGCGGCAGTGCCTCTCGATCGCGCTCATCCTGATGGTCATCTCCGAGATGTTCTTCTCGTCATCGGGCCTGGGCTATCGAATCGTCTACTTCCAGCGCAACTACCTCATCGCCGAGATGTGGAGCGGCATCGTGCTGCTCGGGCTGATCGGCATCCTGCTCGCGGTCATCTTCGGCTTCGTCGAGCGGCGCGTGCTTCGCTGGTACCACGGAATCAAGGAGGTGGAGCGTGCCTGACGCGCTGCGCAAGAGTGAGCCCCTGCTGAACGTCGAGCGCCTGCGCAAGGTGTACGAGTCGTCCACGGGGAACGTCGAGGCGATCGGCGACATCGGATTCCGGATGGATGCCGGCGAGCTGGTGTGCATCGTCGGCCCCTCGGGCTGCGGCAAGACGACGCTGCTCAAGTGCATCGCCGGGCTGCTCAAGCCGACGTCGGGTGTCATCGAGCTCGGCGGCCGGAAGGTCACCGCCCCGCCGCCCAATATGGCGCTGGTCTTCCAGGAGTACGGCCGCAGCCTGTACCCGTGGCTCACCGTCCGCGGCAACGTCGAGCTGCCGCTGAAGCACAAGAAGCTCAGCCGCCCCGAGCGGGATCGGCTCGTCGATGACGCGCTCGCCGCAGTCGGGCTCGAGCACGCGACCAAGAGCTACCCGTGGCAGCTCTCCGGGGGCATGCAGCAGCGTGTCGCCATCGCCCGCGCCGTCGCGTACCAGCCGGAGGTGCTCATCATGGACGAGCCCTTCGCCGCGGTCGATGCGCAGACGCGTGCCGACCTCGAAGACCTCGTGCGCACGCTCCACCGCGATCGCGGGATGTCGATCCTGTTCGTGACCCACGACATCGACGAGTCCGTCTACCTCGGCGAGCGGGTCATCGTGCTGTCGAAGTCGCCGACGTGGGTGCAGGAGGACCTCGCCATCGACCTCGCGCCCGAGCGCGACCAGATCACGACGCGCGCGCTGCCGCGCTTCACCGAGCTGCGCACCCACGTGTACGAGCAGATCCAGCGCGCCAAGCGCGGCGAGGCCGTGCGCCCGGAGGCCGCGTGAGCGTCGCAGCTGCGCGGACCACCGTCGCGATGCCCCCTCTCTCGGCCGTCGAGACGTCCGTGCTCACCCGCAAGCCGCGGCAGCTGCTGCTGGCGTTCTTCGGCGAGTACGTATGCGACCGGTACTTCGAGCCGCTGCGCGCGAGCGTGCTGATCGGCGCGCTCGAGAGCGCCGGCGTCGCGGCTTCGGCGGTGCGGACCAACCTCGACCGCATGGTGCACAGCGGCCTGCTCGAACGCCGCCGGCTCGGCCGTGAGATCGGCTTCGTGCTCACCGCGCACGGCAGCGAGGTGCTGCGCGAGGCATCCGGCCGCGTCAATGGCCCGGCGCCGTTCGAGCCGCAGGGCGAAGGCTGGACCCTCGTCACCTATACGGTGCCCGAGCACCTCCGCGACCTCCGCCATCGCCTGCGCGCCGCCCTGACCTGGTCGGGGTTCGCGGTGCTCCGCGACGGGCTCTGGATCGCGCCCGGCGCCGTCGACCTCGCCGCCGCGCTGGGGGCGATCATCCCGGATCTGCCGCCGGGATCGGTCAACGCGTTCTCGGCCGGCGAGCTGGACGGGTTCCCGATGGCCGAGGCGGTGCGCGTCGCGTGGGACGTGGAGCGCATCCGCGAGGCCCACGACGAGTTCATCGCGCACTGGGAGCGTGAGGATGCGGCATCCGATCTCCCTCCGCTCACCGCGCGCACCCTGCTGGTCGCCGACTGGCTCGCGCTGCTGCGCGCCGACCCGCGCCTGCCCCGGCAGTACATGGGCGAGGACTGGCCCGCAGACCGCTCGGCGGAGCTGTTCACGCAGCGCCACCGCGCGTTCGCCTTCCCCGCGGTGCGGGACTTCGCCGCGATCGTCGGCTGAGCGCTCGCGAGGACGGAGCCGTCAGGTGTTCCGAGGCGCGGGGGCGTCCGCATAGGCGGCGAAGGTGTGGTGCGACACCCGCTCCGCCAGCTCCGCCGAGTGCGGCTCGAGGAGGCGGCGGAACTCCGCCTCGGCAGCCGGCCCGGTCGAGTCGTAGATCGTCGAACAGACGGACAATGCCTGCCCGAAGGGGAAGTCATCGCCGACGAGCGACTGTGGCAGCATCGGATCGGCGTGGCGAAGCTCGCGCCACTCGCGCATGATCGAGGTGCGCAGTCGCAGCGCATCGCCATCATGAGGCATCCGCTCGTCACGGGTATCCGGACGTCGTGTGCGCCCACTCGCCTGGATCTCCGCCGCGACCGGTTCCCATCGGTCGAGGAAATCGCGGTACGCCGCGGCGATGCCGTCCAGTCCGAATGCGTCGCGTGCGATGACCGTGACACTCTCATCGGGCAGATGCGCACCGACGAAGACCGTCAACTGACCGACTGACGGTCGCACCGCGAGTTCTCCGACGATCGACTCCACCTCCGACCGGCGATCTCCCGGCCGGATCCACAGGCCGTCGTGCACGTTGCCGAAGCCCGATTGGCGCAGCCGCTCTCGCAGGGTGTTGCGTGCGCCTCGCTGGTCCTCCCCCAGGGAGTACCCGACGACGGTCCATGAGCCGTCCCACGGACGGGGGATGTGGCTGCGGAAGAGCAGCTCCACGTGGGCGTCGACCGACTCCTGGCTCATCGGGGAGACGGAGTACGCGGTGGTCCGCCCCCTCTTGACGCTGACCAGGAATCCCCGCTTCGCGAGGCGCTGGATCGCCGCACGGGCGCCGGCGGGAGTCACGTCGAACAGCTCCAGCAACGCGACCAGCGCCGCGGACGGGATCGGCTCCGCGCGGAGGTGCCAATAGTCGCCCAGAAGGACGATGAGAAGCTGCTGCGAGCGGGCGCCCTGCTGGTCGCGCGGGAGCAGATCGTCGGCTGGCCTCATGGAGCGATTGTGCCAGTCAGGCGGTCACGCGACGTTCGCCGGCGCGAGGGCGAGCGGAACGGCGCGCGGGCCGTACTCGAGCCAGTTCATCATCCGGACTTCGCCGGCCGGCTCGAACGAGGTCGTCCGCTCCAGGAGCGTCTGCAGCGCGATGAGCAGTTCGACACGGCCCATCGTGGCGGCCGGGCATCGGTGTGCGCCGCGCCCGAAGGCGAGGTGCGAGTTGTTCTTGCGATGCAGGACGAATTCGTCCGGCCGGTCGAAGGCCGCGGCATCCCGGTTCGCCGAAGGGAACACGAGGGCCACCGGTTCGCTCGTGCGCACCATGCGGCCGTGCACCACGGTGTCTTCCTTCGGCGTGCGCGCGAAGACGCGGTAGGGGGCGTGGAGGCGCAGGAATTCCTCGATGGCCGCGGGGAGGTCCTCCGGGTGGTGACGCAGGTGGTCCTGCAGGTCACGGTCCTGCGCGAGGTGGACGACGCAGCTGCCGAGTACGGCCTGGGGCGCCCCCATGCCTGCGACGATCATCTGACGGATCGTTGCGATCGCCGTCCGCTCGGTGATGTGGTTCGCAGGGTCCACGGCGGCGGCGTGCAGGCTGGCGACGAGGTCGTGTGAGGGGTCGGGGTCGACGGCGAGACGCTCGCGATACACGCGTTCCGCGATGTCGTAGAGCTCGGTGCTGCACGCGGCGATGACGTCGTCGTCCATGTCCTGGATGGCGAATCCGTAGCGCACCCCGATCTCCCGCACGTGACGGGTGAGCACCACCGGAACGCCGAGGAACGCCGCGAAGCAGTCGACGACGAAAGGTGCGGCGAAGTCGGCGACGCCGTCGGCGTTGCCCCGGGCGAGCATCTCGCTCACCAGCTCATCGGCGCTCGCGCGGAAGGTGGACTCGTGCGTCTTGACGACCGCCCGGCGCATCACGGGGTCGATCGCCTCACGATAGGCGGTGTGCTCGGGAGGATCGAAGTGCAGTGGCGGGCGCCGCGCTGACCGCGGGACGTGAGGCACGACATTCTGCACCGACGTGACGAAACGCTCGTCCTGCGCGATGGCGACCACGTCGTCGTAGGTCATCGCCGCCCAGAAGCCACCGAAGTCCTCGCTCCAGGGGAAGGGATCCGTCAGCCGCAGTTCGGCGTAATCGCGGTGTGCGCTGCCGAATGTCTCGTCGAGGGCGGGCGACCACTCGCTGGGGCGCTCGGAGCGCGTGCGCGTGTCCACATCCGCGGACGACGAGATGTTCTCGTCCTGCGTCGTGAAGCCGAAGGGGCAGGTGGCCATCAGATCACCTTCCTGCGCGCCCAGCGCGCGACGGACTCGAGGCTCACGACGACGGCGATGAGCCCGATGAGGATGCCGGCGGTCGTCTGGTAGTGGAGAGTGGCCACCGACTCCTCGAGCAGGAAGCCGATGCCGCCCGCACCGACGATGCCGAGCACGGCTGACTCGCGCAGCGCGAGATCGGAGGTGAACAGGCTGTTCCCGATGAAGCTCGGCACGAACTGGGGCCACACACCGCTGACGAACACTTGCACGCGATTGGCGCCCGTCGCCTCGAGGCTGCGCAGCGGCGCGGGGTCGACCTTGATGAGCGAATCCGTGAAGAACTTCGCCGCGAGCGCTGTGCACGAGATCGCGAGCGCCAGGAATCCCGCGAACGGTCCGAGGCCGAGTGCGGCGACGAACAGAAGCGCGTAGATGATGTCCGGCACGCCGCGCACGAGCACCATCAGCCCGCGCAGTGCGAGGGACAACGGCGCGAAGCGGATCAGATGGCGCGTCGACAGTACGGCGATGACGAGGCCGATGATCACGCCGAAGGTGGTCGCCGAGATGGCCATGATGACGCTCTCGAAGATCCCGTACGCGATGTCCAGCGTGAAGACGGGCGGGAAGAACCCCGAGATCACGGCGAGCGCGTTCTCCCAGATCCGCGCCAGGCGAGGAGAGTCGGCGAACAGCTGAGTGAGTGAGAAGACGAAGAGGGCGAGCGCTGCGACGCCGGAGCCCACGCGCAGGATGCGCGAACGGTTCCATCCCGGTGTGGCCGGCGCGCGCCCGGCTCCGTACAGCTGGGCGGTGGTGTGCTCTTCGGCGTGCTCGGCCAGGGCACGCTGGGCTACGTAGGCGACGGCTTCGAGCAGGAGCAGCATCACCACGATGACGAGGATGATGCCGAGTGCCCGGTGGTAGTCGAGGGATCCGATGGCAGTCTGGAGCGCCACTCCGATGCCTCCTGCACCGACGAGGCCGAGCACCGCGGAGGCGCGAATGTTGATGTCGAGGCGGTACAGCACGATCGACGTGATGCTCGGCAGCGCTCGGCTGAACGTCGTCGCGACGAAGTTCTGTGCCCGGCTCGCTCCCACGGCCGCCACGGCCTCCCGCGGGGCAGGATCCTGCTCTTCGAAGACGTCGGCGAACATCTTGCCGATCATGCCGACCGAGTGGAACGCGATGGCCAGCCCGCCGGCCAGGGGGCCGAGCCCGACGATGCGCACGAGGATCAGGGCGAAGACGAGCGAGGGGACAGCGCGGGTCACGACGATCACACCGCGAGCCAGCCAGGCGAGGACCCGCGGTCCGGTGAAGTTCCGCGAGGCGGCTGCGCCCAAGAAGACCGACGCGATCGTGGCGAGTCCGGTTCCTGCGATGGCGATCCACAGCGTCTCGAGAGCGAGCGTGACGAGGTTCGCGGGGTCGCCGACGGTGGGCGGCACCATGCGCTGCAGCAGCGCTGCGATGTCTTCCAGCCCGGCGATGAGGGCAGCCGGACGGATGTCGAGCCACCACATGCCGAACAGCGTGACGGCCAGGTAGGCGAGCGGGATTCCCACCGTCGCGGCCGATGCGCGTGGACGGCCGGAGCCCGGGCGCGGGGCCGCCTTCACCGGGGGTCGGTCGACGGTCAACGACATGTCAGGCCGATCCCGGCTGCTCGTAGACGGCGCGGATCTGCTCCTCGGTGGTGTCCGCGGTCAGGGCGTCGTGGACGAAGGAGCCATGCCGCACCGCAACGACGCGATCCGACACGGCAAGAGCGAGCTCGACTTGGTGCAGAGAGCAGATCACGGTGAAGCCGTCCTCGCTACTCAGCTTCTTCAGTGTCTGCAGCACCGAGACGCTCGCGTTGGGGTCGAGCGACGCGACCGGTTCGTCTGCGAGCACGAGCTCGGCCTCCTGCATGAGCGTGCGTGCGATGGCAACCCGCTGCTGCTGGCCGCCGGAGAGGGTGTCGCAGCGCTGGTAGCGCTCGTCGAGGAGTCCTACTCGCTCCAGATTCGCCGCCGCCCGCTCGCGCAGCTCCTTGGGGTAGCTCGAGATGCCGTAGCGCGGCATCCGCAGGGAGCCGAGCGCGCCCATGAGCACGTTCTCCATCGCGCTCAGCCGCCCGACGAGGCCGAACTGTTGGAACACGAATCCCACGCGGGTGCGAAGTCGCTGGAGGGCGCCCCGGCCGCACGTCGCCGGGTTCACGCCGAGGACCGACAAGGTCCCACCGGTCGGCCGGTGGCTGCCGTTGATGAGACGCAGCAGTGTCGACTTCCCCGCGCCGGACGGCCCGACCAGGGCGACGAACTGCCCGGCGGCGACCTCCAGATCGACACCCTTCAGGACCGTCTTGTCGCCGAAGCGCATGCTGACATCGCTGAGCGCGACACTCACGGCCCCCGTGTCGATCGGAGCGGTTGACTTGTGGGGCCTACGAGGCGCCTTCGGCCCGACCGGAACCGTCATCGGGTCATTCCTCACCGCGGCAGACGTCGGTCTTGAGCGTCTGGCAGATGGCGCTGATCACCTCGTAGTCGGATGCGGTTGCCGGCTCGAACGCGAAGGCCCCGGTTCCGCCCCACTTGCATGCCGTCTTCCCGGCGAACTGCTCGCCCCATTCGGCGGGCGCTTCGCGGTTCTGCTCTTCGCAGAGGCCGGCCTCGGACGCCGAGACGGCGTTGTACTCCGTCACCGCAGTGACGATCTGGTCGCGGAGCTTCTCATCCAGCCAGGTGCCGACCACGATCGGGGTGCCGGGGATCGGATCCGAAGTCCACACCGTCTCGGTGTCACCCTCCGCGATGATGCCGCGATCCGGCAGGATCGTCGTCACGAAGGTCTCCGCCACGAAGGCGATGTCGCAGTCGCCGGCCAGCATCTGCGTCACGGCGACGTCGTGCGATCCGACGAAGAGCGGGTTGATGTCGGATTCGGGGTCCATACCCGCCTCCGTCATGGCCGCCGCGGCGGTGAGGTATCCGGTCGTGGACGCGGGGTCGGTGAAGCAGACGTTCTTGCCCGCGACGTCCTCGATCGAGGAGATGTCCGAGCCGGGGGCGACGACGCCGACCGAGTTCACCGCGCCCGAACCGGCTTCGGGGGTGCGCTGGTCCTTCGCGATGGGTTCTACATCCGCGACGTCTGCCGCCAGGTAGTAAGAGAAGGCGCCGTACGTCGCGATGTCGACACGCTCCGCCACCTGCGCCTCGATGACGCCGGCGTTGCTGCTCACGGCCTCGATGCGCGTGGGGATGCCGGTGGTCTCCTCGATCGCCGCGACGAGCGGCAGGAAGCTGTTCTCCAGCTCTTCACTGTCATCCGTCGGCACGACGGCGAACACCAGTTCCGCAGGCGCATCCGACGGCGAGTCCCCGTCATCCGGTCGGGCGTTGGGGCTCGCGCCGCAGGCGCTGAGGAGCAGCCCGGCCGCCATGACGCTCGCGGCCAGAACCAGGGTCTTCTTCATGTCGGCACCTTTCGACTTCGGGAAGACGGCCGCGACGCTTCGCACCCACATTGGTGAGAAACACATTGAACAACGTCCGTCGTTGGAGGTGTGGTCTTTAAACGAAACCACGCATCGTTGCGATTGTCAACGGATCTGTTTCGCAACCGTTGACATCGTCAATCGATCGTGTCAAAGTCAAACCGCTACACCTCCCGCTGCGCACGGCGCCATAAGTGTCGTGTGCTCGGTCGACGAAGACCTGATGGTGCGACGCTCGACGGTGAGCCCGGCTCGCGCGCGTCGCGGAAAGGGAACGATGTCATCACGCTCGATCCGCGTCGGAATCGGCCTCGCCGCTTCCGCCGCTCTCGTCCTGGCCGCCGTCCCGGCGGCCGCGGCGCCGCTGTCGCAGCCCGCGGAGATCCGCGGACCGCTGCCCGGCGGCGGTCAGTACGTCCTCCACGAGCCCGCGCAATGGAACGGCACGCTGCTGACGTGGAGCCCCGGTTATGGCGGTGGAGGAGGAACAGCGTCAGCCGGGCCGTCGAACGAGGTCGTGTCGTGGCTCACCGGCCAGGGGTACGCCCTCGCCGGCGCGGCGGCCGGCACCGGATGGGCGGTCGAGGACCTCCTCGTGGCGCAGCCACAGGTCGTCGAAGCCGTCACCGCGGCGCTGGGTGAGCCCGAGCACGTCGTCGCGTGGGGCGCCTCGATGGGAGGTCAGGTCTCGGTCGCTCTGCTGGAGCAGCAGGCCGACATCTTCGACGCCGCGCTTCCGCTCTGCGGGTCGATCGCGGGCGCCATCCCCATGCTCAATGGTTCGCTCGACGGCACGTACGCGCTGAAGACGCTCCTCGCCCCCGAGGATGCGCGGCTGGAACTCGTCGATGTGACGAACGAGCCCGCACGGCAGGCTGCCTTCAAGGAGGTGCTCGACACCGCACAGCAGACGACGGAAGGGCGAGCGCGGATAGCACTCGCGGCCAGTCTCGCCCAGATGCCGACATGGTCGCAGCCCGGCACCGACCAGCCGGACAGGCACGACATCGACGCGCAGCAGGAGCAGTTTTACCGCATCTTCATGTGGGGCGCCGTATCGCCGCGGCAGCCGCTGGAGCAGCGGGCCGGCGGGAACTTCTCGTGGAACACCGGCGTGGACTACACCGACGCCCTCCGGCAGTCCGGCAACCTGCAGCTCGTCCGTCAGCTGTATCGCGAGGCCGGACTCTCGCTCGACGACGATCTCACGGCGCTCAACGCCGGGGAGCGTATCGCCGCCGACGAACAGGCTGTCGTCTACATGCAGCGCAACGCCACGCCGACCGGCGATATCCGCGGGCCCGTCCTCTCGCTCCACGAGACGGGTGACGCGGCGCCGGTGGTCGCGCAGGCCGGAACCTACGCGGACCGCGTGCGCGCCCACGGACAGACCGCGCTCCTGCAGCAGGCTTTCGTCGATCGCCCGGGGCACTGCGCATACTCCGACGCGGAGGTGGCGGCGCTGGTCACCGCCCTGCAGGACCGGCTCGACTCCGGCACGTGGAAGAACCTCGCGAGCCCGCCAGCCCTCAACCATCGTGCCGACGACATCGCCGAGAGCAGCGGACTCGAGCGCGGCGGCACGTTCGCCCGTCATCAGCCCGACTCGCTGCTGCGACCCGAGCGCGAGCCGGACGTCTTCGCGCCGCAGCCGGAAGAGCGCACCGCCCGCTCGGGTGCTCTTCCGGACGGCACGGCATACACCGCCATCGCCCCCGGCGCCTGGAACGGATCGCTCGTCGTCGTGCCAGGTCGCCCCACCGCGGACTTCGCGTCGGCGGGATGGCTGCTGCAGCGAGGCACGGCGGTGATCGGATACGACCTCTCCGACGGCTGGGACCTGGTGCGCGACCGAGACAACGCCAGTGCCGCCGTCGCCGCGTTCACCGACATCGCGGGCGCACCCGAAGACGTCGTGCTGGCCGGCCGGTCGCAGGGCGGACTCGTCACCCGCATCGTCGCTGATTCCGCGCCCGACTGGCTCGACGGCGCCGTGCCGATGTGCGGCGGGGGCGCCGGAGCGGTGAGCACATGGAACTACAAACTCGACACGGCCTTCGTCCTGCGCGAGCTCGTCGACCCGGCCTCGTCGATGCGGATCACCGGAATCGCGGATCTCAGTGCAGAGCTGGCTGAGCTGGACGCGCTCGTGGCGAAGGCCTCGGGCAGCGCGGAAGGACGAGCCCGGGCGAGCTTCGCGGCAGCGCTCAGCAAGATCCCCGCCCTCGACCCGGCAACGGGTGCGGACATCGTGGACCGCGAGGCGCGGATCGACCGCTACCTCGCATACATGCCGTTCGCGGTCGGCTCATTCGTGCGCGCGGGCTATGAAGCCACGGTCGGCGGGACCTTCTCGTGGAACACCGGCGTCGACTACGAGCGCGCATTGCGCGACTCCGGGAGGTGGAGCGAGGTCTCGGCCGCGTACCGGGACGCCGGGCTCTCCCTCGACGATGATCTGCGCACGCTCGCTCAAGCCGACAGGCTGGAGGCCGACCCCGAGGTTGTCGGGTTCGTCGAGCGCACGGCGTCGTTCACGGGCGAACTCACGGTGCCGGTGCTGTCGCTGAGCACCGCCGGGGACGGTGCCGGCTCCACCCAGGATGACGAGGCCTACGCCACGACGGTGCGCGAGGCGGGTGAGCGAGCGCAGCTGCGGCAGGCGTTCGTCCAGGCCGAAGGGCATTGCACATTCACCGCGGCAGAAGAGGCGGCCGTGTTCGAGACGATCTTCACGAGGATCGCCGACGGCAGTTGGCCGGCTACGTCCCCGAATGCGCTCGCGGGAAGGGCGGCCGCCATCGACCAGCAGAGCGGTCTGACGCTGGGGGAGGCCCGCTTCACGGCTTCACTGCATGGCGGCATGCCCGCGCGGATGTGGGATGCCGACGACTGGGGCTCGTACGGCGGATGACAGTGATCCCGCGCTCCCAGTGAGGTCCCCGGCATCCGTCCCGCGGATGCCGGGGCGTCGGCTCGCCGCCCTCGGCTGAGCTCGCGGATTCGCGAAAGGGTAGGTCTCCGCACGGAACCGCGCGGAGACCTACCCTTTCG
The DNA here is from genome assembly GCF_044987405.1 of Microbacterium sp. ZW T2_14. Lineage (NCBI taxonomy): Bacteria > Bacillati > Actinomycetota > Actinomycetes > Micrococcales > Microbacteriaceae > Microbacterium > Microbacterium sp. ZW T2_14. The sequence continues at coordinate 32,777 of NZ_JBJDRK010000019.1, forward strand.
TGAGTCCTGCCGGGGGGACAGGACCCTCAGGTGACGCGGTAGGCGACGTAGCGGACGCGGCTCGCCTCGCGGATGTACGACGCGACGTAGACCGCGCGCTCGAACTCGGGACGCGAGGCCGATTCCAGCGTCAGTGCGGCGCGGAAGTAGTAGGCGTCGGGGTCGACGTCGTCGCCGCGCAGCAGCGCCTCGAGCACGGCGGGATCGCCGCTGCGCACGCCGCGGGCGCGGATGTAGAGCAGCGACCCGTCGTCGCCGCGGGCGCTGTAGCGGCCGTCGATCTCGATGGACCCGTCCGCCCGCACGAGCTGCCAGTCGGCGCCGCCGGCGAGAATCGTGCCGGTGAACTCGCCGGCGATGGTGCCGCCGACCACCGGGATGATGCGGCGATGGCCGGCGCGCGTCATGCCGTGGTCCTCCAGCGGACCGAGCTCGGCGGTGACCTCGAACGCCGGCACGAGCGACGGCACCGGCGGGACGCGCGTCATCGGCCCTCGCCGAACCGCGCCCGCAGATCGGCCTTGCGCACCTTGCCGGACGCGGTCCGCGGCAGGTCCTCCACGACGACGACGTTCTTGGGCAGCTTGTAGCGGGCGAGCACGCCGTCGAGGCGGGAGCGCACGATCTCGGTGTCGACCTCGGCACCCTCTTTGACGGTCACGACGGCCCACGGCACCTCGCCCCAGCGGTCGTCGGGCACGCCGACGACGGCCACGCCCGAGATCCCCTCGATATCGGAGATGAGGTTCTCCACCTCGGCGGGATAGATGTTCTCCCCGCCCGAGATGATCATGTCCTTCAGCCGGTCGGCGATGTAGAGGTAGCCGTCGGCATCCAGGTAGCCGAGGTCGCCGGAGCGGAACCATTCGTCGTCGGTGAACGCGGCCGCCGTCGCCTCGGGCTGGCCGTGATAGCCGAGGAACACATTGGGGCCCGAGATCTCGATCTCGCCGACGGTGCCGCGCGGCACGACGTCGCCGTGCTCGTCGGTGATGCGCACCTCCGTGAAGAAATGCGGGAGGCCCACGCTGCCCTGCTTCTCGCGCGTCATCGACGGGGCGAGCGAGGTCGCACCCGGCGAGGTCTCGGTCATGCCGTAGCCCTGCGAGAACGACAGCCCGCGCTCCTCGTAGGCGTTGAGGATGCGGGTGGGCACGGCCGAGCCGCCGCACGTCAGCTTCTGCAGCGTCGAGAGGTCGGTCGCGGCCCAGTCGGGATGGTCGGCCAGCATCTGGTAAGTGGTGGGGACGCCGCTCAGCATCGTGACGCCGTGCCGCTGGATCTGTGCCAGCGCGCGTCCGGGCTCGAACCCCTTCTCGAGGACGAGCGTCGCCCCCTTGAGCACCACCGGCAGCGCACCCATGCCGAGCGAGGCGACGTGGAACAGCGGCGAGATCATGAGCGACACGTCGGTCGAGACGACGTCGTAGTCGACGATGCAGTTCAGCGCCACCCACGTGAGGTTGCCGTGGCTCAGCACCGCGCCCTTCGGACGTCCGGTGGTGCCCGATGTGTAGATGATCGCGGCCGGATCGTCGAGGCTCACCTCGGCGACGGTGTGGCCCACCGGGGCGTCGGCGACGAGGCGGGCGAGACCAGGGTGCTCCGGCAGGCCTTCGCCGGTGACGATGACGTGGGCGATCCGGCCGGTCTGGACGCCGGCCATCGCGCGGTCGAGGAACTCCGGGTCGAGGATGAGGGCGCGGGCTCCCGAGTCGACCAGCACGTGCTCCATCTCGGGCCCCGCCAGCCGGGTGTTCACCGGCACGAAGACGGCTCCGAGCTGTGCGACGGCGAACATCACCTGCAGGAACTGCGGGCTGTTCTCGCCGATGTAGGCGACGGCATCGCCACGACGGATGCCGCGATGCCAGAGCGCGGCCGCGACGTGGTCCGCGGCATCCGCCAGCTGTCGATAGGTGAGTTCGTCGTCACCGAAGACGACCGCCGTCTTGTCCGGGTTCTTGAGCCGTCGCCGGGCGAGCCAGAACCCGATTCCCTGCGTGTGCATCGTTGCGGTGTCCTCTCCTTCGAGGATGGTGATCGGTGCGGCGTTTCGTCTCGGTCGCTTCGCTCCCTCGCGCAACGACCGGGTCTCGGTCGTTGCGCGAGCGAAGCGAGACGAAACGCGTTCTCAGGCGTAGAAGCGGTACAGCCCCCGGGCGACCACCGCGGGCTTGTCGGCGCCCTCGATCTCGATGGTCTGATCGACGGCGAACTGGAAGCCTCCGCGCACCTCGGTGACCTCGGCGATGACCGCGCCGCCGCGCACGCGGGCGCCGACCTTCACCGGAGAGACGAAACGCACCTTGTCGAGGCCGTAGTTGACCTTCGTGCTGACGCCGGTGACGTCGAACAGCTCCGACCAGAACTTCACGGTGAGCGACAGGCTCAGGAAGCCGTGGGCGATGGGTCCGCCGAAGGGGCCCTCGGCCGCCCGCTCGGGGTCGACGTGGATCCACTGGTGGTCGTCGGTGGCGTCGGCGAAGAGGTTGACGCGGTCCTGCGTGACCTCGAGCCACTCGGTGAAGCCGAGGTCGGTGCCGGCGAGCCCGGCGACGTCGGCGTAGTCGACGGTGGTGGTCATGGTTTCTCTCCTTGGGTGAGGACGATGAGGGATGCTGCGGCCCGGCGTCAGCCGAGCCCCAGCAGTCGTACGGCGTTGGCCGTGAGGATGCCGGGCATCACTTCGGGCTTGAGACTGGTCTGCTCGACATCGCGCAGCCACCGGTCGGGCGTGAGCAGCGGGAAGTCCGAGCCGAAGAGCACACGGTTCTTCAGGTAGGAGTTCGCGGCGCGGACGAGCGAGTCGGGGAAGTACTTCGGGCTCCAGCCGGACAGGTCGATCCACGTGTTGTGCTTGTGGGTCGCGACCGAGAGGGCTTCGTCCTGCCAGGGGACCGACGGATGCGCCATGATGATCTGCAGCTCGGGGAACCGTGCGGCGACCGGGTCGAGCAGCATCGGGTTGGACAGGCCGAGCAGCAGCCCGCGTCCGCCGGGAAGGCCCGCGCCGATCCCGGTTTGTCCGGTGTGGAAGAGTGCGACGACACCCGCTTCCTGCAGCGTCTCGTACAGTGCGGAGTGCGCGGCGTCGGACGGGTCGAACCCCTGCACGGTGGGATGGAACTTGAACCCGCGCACGCCGTGTTCGTCGATGAGGCGGCGGGCGTCGTCGACGGCGGTCGGCTTGAGCGGATCGACCGAGCCGAACGGGATGAGGACGTCGTTGTTGCGGGCGGCGCCCTCGGCGATGTCCGCGCTCGAGATCGGCGACTGGCCGAGATTCGACTCGGCGTCGACCGTGAACACGACGGCCGCCATGTTCCGCTCCCGGTAGTACGCGGCGACGCCGTCGAGGTCGGGGTTCGGGCTGTCGGTGCTGAAGTACTTCGCCGCCGCGTCGCGGAGGTCGTCGGGCAGCGACGAGTGGCCGTGATGGTCGACCTCGATGTGCACGTGCACGTCGATCGCGGTGAGCGCGTCGACGTCGATCGCGGGTTCGTAGCGGGTCATGGCGGCTCCTGGGCTCGGCGCGCCGCGGCTCAGGCCGTCGCCGCGGGCCGCTGCAGCTCTTCCGGGAGCGGCGGGAACTTCTCGCCGACGGTCTGCAGGTCGCCGGCGGCGTCCGCGAACCCGGACGCGAGGTCGTCGTACGACCAGCCGCCGTCGTGGTACGCGGTCGCGACGGCCTCCGGGTGCGACCACACCTGCAGACGGTCGCCCCCGATGCCGATGGCCTGCCCGGTGACGCCGGCTGCGGCATCCGATGCGAGGTAGGCGATCAGACCCGCGACGTCGTCCGACGTGCCGAACCCGAGGTCGTGCCGGAAGAACGCGGGCATCGGCTCGCCCTTTTCGTCGGCTTCGACGGCGGCGGCGAAATAGGGCACGGTCGCGGTCATCGCCGTCGCGGCGACCGGGATGACCGCGTTGGCGGTGATGCCGGCCTTCTTGAGCTCGAGCGCCCACGTGCGCACCATGCCGACGATGCCCGCCTTCGCGGCAGCGTAGTTCGTCTGCCCGAAGTTGCCGCGCTGACCGGTGGGCGAGCCGATGCAGATGATGCGGCCGGGGATCTGGTTCTCGCGCATGTACGTGGCGGCCTCACGGACGCACGTGAAGGTGCCGCGCAGGTGCACGTTGATGACGGTGTCGAAGTCGTCGTCGGTCATCTTCCACAGCACGGTGTCGCGCAGGACGCCGGCGTTCGTGACCAGGATGTCGAGCCGCCCGAACGTGTCGACCGCAGTCTGCACCAGCTGCTTCGCGGTCTCGGTGGAGCCGACGGGGGCGACGACGGCGACAGCCCGGCCGCCCTCGGCCTCGATCGAGGCGACGGCCTCGGCAGCGGTGGCGTCGTCGACATCGTTGACGACCACGGCCGCGCCCTGCCGGGCGAGCTCCTGGGCATAGGCGAGGCCGAGGCCGCGGCCCGAGCCGGTGACGATGGCGACCTTGCCGTCGAGGGGGGCGTGCGAAGACATGCGTGAACTCCTTCGTGTCGGGTCCATTGAATCCCTAATCGTTGAAGAAGTCAATCATTCCGTTCGTCTATGAAGTCGAGTAGCATCGTGGCCATGCCGAAACCCGCCGACGCCGTCGCGCCTTCAGGGCTCCGGTCGTCGGCGCTGACCGACGATGTGAGCTTCCTGCTGGCCCGCGCGAACGCCATCGCGCTCGCCGCCGGCAACGCCGCGCTCGCCGAGCACGGACTCAAGGCCCGGTCGTACTCCGTGCTCGTGCTCGCGTCGGGGGATGCCCGGCCGTCGCAGCGCGAGCTCGCCGAGTTCCTCCGTCTCGACCCGAGCCAGGTCGTCAGCCTCGTCGACGAGCTGCAGTCCCGCGGTCTGGTCGAACGTCGGCCGGATCCGTCCGACCGCCGCGCGAACGTCGTCGTGGCGACGGATGCCGGGCGCTCGCTCGTCGTGATCGCGCGCGAGTCCGCCCGCGCCGCGGAGGAGCGCGTCCACGGTCAGCTCAGTGCCGAGGATCGCGAGACCCTGAGCGCGCTGCTGCGCGCGCTGGCCTTCCCCGAGGAGTAGCCCCGGTCGTTCGTCACGCCGAACGCCGACTCGGGGTTCGGCGCGGGCCGCGGCATCCGTGTCCGGTGTGGGTTCGGGGGACGCGATGTGTGGGAACGCGGTCGTCGTTGCGGCGTGTCGTGACACCCGAAGTGCGCAGGCCGAGGTTCGGGGGACGCGATGTGTGGGAACGCGGTCGTCGTTGCCGCGTGTCGTGACACCCGAACGTCGAGGTGCGGCATTCGGGGCGCCTGCAACGTCGTCTCGGGCCGGGGCGCGGGCCGCGGCATCCGTGTCGGTGACTGCGTTCGCGGGACGCGATGTGTGCGAATGCGGGGGTGGTTGCCGCGTGTCGTGACACCTGAAGGCTGCAAGCTGCGGTTCGGGGGTCGCGATGCGCGAGAACGCGGTCGTCGTTGCCGCGTGTCGTGACACCCCGAACCGACGCGGGGGTCAGGAGCGGTCGAGCACGTAGCGGTTGCGCCCCGCGAACAGCCCGACCACCGTGAGCGCTGCGAGCACGGCGAGCACCAGCGCGAGCGAGGCGATCCAGTCGCCCGTCAGGCTGTGGAGGGAGCCGAAGGCGATCGGCCCGAGGGCGGCGATCACGTAGCCGACGGACTGCGACATGCCCGACAGCGCCGCCGACGCGTCGTGGTCGCGGGCCCGCTGGGCCATCAGCGTGAGCGACATCGCCAGCGTCGCGCCGCCCGTGAGTCCGATGAGCGATGCCCACAACAGCAGGGCGCTCGGCGCGAGCATGAGACCCGCCACGCCCACGATCGCGAGCGAGGGGATGAGGGCGGGCGCCCACCGCTCCAGTCCGCCGCGCAGGATCAGCGGCAGCAGCAGGCAGCCGGCCAGGGAGAACAGCTGGTAGACCATGACGTCGATGCCGGCGACCACCTCGCTGCGGCCTATCGACATCGACAGCGGGGCGAGCCAGGTCACGAACATGTAGAACATGGATGCCTGAAGGCCCATGTACACCGCGACCAGCCACGCGATCGGGTCGCTCCAGATTCCGGTGCGGCCGCGCGGCACGGACGCCCGCACGTGGGCGTGCTCCGCGCCCCGGTGCGCCCCCCCCCACCCGCCGATCGCGAACGGCAGCAGAGCGGCGCCTGTCACGAGGAGCGCGAAGCGCCAGCCGGCGGGATCCCCGCCCACGGTGATGTGGGAGATCGGCACCACGACGCCCGACGACACCGCGCCGAGTCCCGCGAGGAGAGCCGTGTAGGCCGCCGTCACCGCCGCGACCCGCGAGGGGAAGTCGCGCTTCACCACGGCCGGCATCAGCACGTTGATGATCGCGATGCCGATGCCGATGATCGCCGTGCCGACCCACAGGCTGACCACGGGCCCGGGGATCGAACGCACCAGCGTGCCCGCCAGCAGGACGATGAGCGACCACATCAGCACGCGCGGCTGCCCGAACCGCCGACTCAGGTCGTGCGCGAGCGGCGAGAACAGCGCCCACGCGACCAGCGGCACGGCCGCGAGTACACCCAGCGCCGAGACGGACAGGCCGGTGTCGGCGCCGATCTGATCCAGCAGCGGTCCGAGGCCGGTGATCGCCGGCCGCATGTTCGCCGCGACGAGGCACACGGCCACGAGCAGCATCGCGACCGACGCCGTACGCGACGGCTCGGGCGGTGCAGTCCGCGACGATGGGGCCATAGGGCTCGGACTATAGCCGAGCGGCGGCTGCGGCATCCGTTGATTCCCGATGAGCGGCAGTGGCGCGGGGCGCGTCCGTCGTCAAGCCAGGCCCTCGAGCGGCCATCCGGTGTAGGCCTCGGCGAGGAAGCGGCGCCCGGCTTCGGACTCGACGACAGAGCGGAGCTCGCCGAGCTGGCGCAGGCGGTCGAAGTCGGAGGCGTCGGGGGCCACGTGCAGCATGTTGGTCATCCACCACGAGAAGTGCTGCGCCTTCCAGATGCGGTGCAGCGCCTTCTCGGGGAACGCCTCGATGAGGCGATCGTCGTTCTCGAGCAGCAGCGCCCGCAGCGCCCGCTCGAGCACCAGCACGTCGGCGACCGCGAGGTTCATGCCCTTCGCGCCGGTGGGCGGCACGGTGTGCGCGGCGTCGCCGATGAGGGCGACGCGATTGTTGAGCAGCTGGTGGGCGACGAAGCTGCGGAAGCGCAGCACGTCGCGCTGGAAGATCGGGCCCTCCTTCAGCGTCGTGCCGGGCACGCGGGCCTGCAGCGCCTCCCACAGCTGCGCCTCGCTCAGGGCGCCGGGGTCGGCATCCGGATCGCACTGGAAGTACATGCGCTGCACCGTCGCACTGCGCTGACTGATGAGCGCGAAGCCGTCCGGCGAGTTGCTGTAGATGAGCTCGTCGGCACTCGGCGGCGCTTCGCACAGGATGCCGAACCACGCGAACGGGTACTCGCGGAAGTAGCCGCCGGTGTGCGAGCCGGTGACCGCCTCGCGCACGACGCTGCGGGAGCCGTCGGCGCCGACGACGAAGTCGGCCTCGATCTCGAGCGGCGCGCCGTCGGCGTCCGTCGCGATGAGACGGGGGCGATCGGATGCCGCGTCCTCGACGCGCACCGCCGTCACCCCGAAGCGGAGGTCCTGGCCTTTGCCGAGGCGCACGGCGATGAGGTCCTTGAGCACCTCATGCTGCGGATACAGCCACACCCCGCGGCCGACGAGGTCGGCGAAGTCGATGCGGTGGCCGGCGCCCGCGAAGCGGAGCTCGATGCCGTCGTGGCGGTTGCCGACCGTGCGCACGCGGCTCGAGGCGCCGGAGGAGTCGAGCACCTCGACGGTGCCCTGCTCGAGGATGCCGGCGCGGATCGTGGTCTCGATCTCGTCGCGGGAGCGCTGGTCGATGACGATCGACTCGATGCCCGCGATCCCGAGCAGGTGCGAGAGCAGGAGGCCGGCGGGTCCGGCCCCGACGATGGCGACGCGGGTGCGGATCGTGGACATGAGCGTCTCCTTCGACGTTCCGGGTGTGGGATGCTGCGCCCCAGTGTGGCCCCGCGGCGCCGGAGTTGCGCCGGATTCCCGTTGATCGGGACGTGCACGTCGTCGACTCCGGTGCGACGAGCGGAGGGGATGTGAGGAGCGGAGGAGGGAAACCGCGGGATCGGTCCTCCGCCCGTGACATCTCCTCCGCTGGTGACGGGATCAGCGGCGGTCGGCGGTCCTTCGCCACCCCGCGACCGGGAGTCCCCGCGTCCTCAGATGAGGACCCGCGCCGAGATGAGGAGCCTTATCGCGGTCTCGTTCCTCATCTCCGCTTGTTTCCTCAACTGAGGATGCGCGCCGGTTTCCTCCCTCGACGACGGGTGGCTTCTTTCCTCAGCTGAGGACGAGGCACGCAGCTCCTCAGTTGAGGACCCGCCGCCGCTGCCCGATTGAGGGACGACGTATGCCCCTGCGCGGTGCGACGAGGGGAGGAGATGTGAGGAGCGGAGGAGGGAAACGCGGGAATTCGTCCTCCGCTCCTCACATCTCCTCCGCTGGTGACGGGATCAGCGGCGGTCGGCGCGGAGCGCGGCCTCGATGCCCGCGGCGGCGTCGCGCAGGGCGGCGACGGCGGCATCCGGGTCGGTCTCTCGCGGCAGCACCACCGACAGCGCGGCGACCACCGCTCCGGCGTCGCGGATCGGCACGGCCACGCCGGTCGAGACCGCCTCGATCGAACCCGGCGCCACCACCACTCCGGTGCGGCGGACCTCGGTGAGCAGGCGGCGCAGGCGTGCGGCATCCGTCACCGTCTCGGGAGCCAGGGCGCGCAACGGCCCCGTGAGCACGCGCTCGCGCAGCGACGAGGGGGCGTAGGCGAGGAGCACCAGGCCCGACGACGACGCGTGCAGGGGCAGGCGGCCGGCGATGCGGGTGATGTTGGCGCCGGCGTCGGGATGGGAGAGGCGCTCGAGGAAGAGCGCCTCGTCCTGCTCGAGCACCGCCAGCTGCGTGTGCTCCCGGATGCGGGCCTGCACCTGCTCCATGTACGGGAGTGCTGCCTGACGCAGGCGGAGCGCGGTCGAACCACGCAGGGCGAGCTCCCACAGGCGCAGGCCGAGGTGCACGCGGCGGTCCTCGTCGCGCTCGAGCAGCCCGGCGGCGACGAGCTCGTCGACGATGCGGTGCGCCGTCGACGACGGGAGTCCCGCGCGCCGCCCGATCTCGGCCGCCGACTGCATCGAACGCTCCGCCGTGAACGTCTCCAGCACGCGCACGATGCGGTCGGTCATCGAGTCGCCGGAGGGCGAGTTGGCCATGCGCCCACTCTGCCATCCGAGTGCCCGCCGCGCGTTTCGTCTCGCTCGTTCCTCCCTCGCTCAACGACCGGACCCGGGGTTGCCGGTCGTTGAGCGACGGGACGCCAGCGACCGAGACGAAACGCGCGCGCCGAGGTGATGCGCGGGGTGCGGCGTTTCGTCTCGCTCGTTCCTCGCTCGCTCAACGACCGGGAGTGAGGTGGCTCCATTCGGCCCGAGCCCTCTCGACGACCCTGATCAGGCGGGTAACGTCGCCAGGGGAGGATCCATGGCGGACGGCGAGGGAGTGCTCGAGCGCACACTGCGGGTGCTCGGATGCTTCACCGACGACGAGCCTGCCGTCACCGCCACGACGCTCGCGGCGCGGACCGGGCTCGCCTCATCGACGCTGCACCGCCTGCTCGCGACACTCGTGGCCGAGGGCTTGCTGACGCGGGGTCCCGGTCACACCTACGCCATCGGCCCGCGCCTGTGGGAGCTCGGCGAGCTGTCGCCGCTGTCGCTGCGCCTGCGCGAGACGGCGCTGCCCCACATGGTGCGGCTGTACGAGGCGACCGGCGAGAACGTCCATCTCGCCGTGCTCGACGGTGCGACGCCTGAGACGACGAGCGCGCTGTACGTCGGGCGCCTCACCGGCCGTCAGTCGATCCCGACCCTCAGCCGCATGGGCGGACGCGGCCCGCTGCACGTGACGGGGGTCGGCAAGGCCCTCCTCGCCACGCGCGACGAGGGCTGGCTGCGGGAGTACTTCCGCGCGCCGCTGGAGCGGGAGACCGTGCACTCCATCACGACCGAGCCGGAACTCCGCGCCGACATCGCCCGCACCCGCGCCCTCGGCTACGCCACGACCCGCGAGGAGATGACCCTCGGCAACGTCTCGGTCGCGGCCGCGCTGCCGCGGGTCGAGGGCCTCCCGGCCATCGCCCTCGGCCTCGTCGTGCACCTCGAGCGCGCCGACGAACGGCGGCTCGGCCCGCTGGTGGTGCAGGCGGCTGCCGAGCTGCACCGCGATCTCCGCCACGTCTGAGGCGACGGATGCCGCGGCCCGCGCCATCCGTCCGATCCGGATCGCTGCGCGAGCGGCCGGTGCCGCTTCGGTGCCGCGCCAGCGTCGCCCGGTCCCGCGCGCCCGGTCCCGTGCGCCCGGTGTCCCCCCGGGTTTGGGGCGCATGCCGTGCGTTCGGGGCGGACCCCGCACGCCCCGAACGCACGTGGCGCGCCCCAAACGGGAGATGGCATCGGATGCCGCGGCCCGCGGCATCCGCTATTCCCACTGGATGGGAATCACCGACGCAGGAGAAACGGGGCGGTGCGAACCTGGGACCACCCGAGTCGTCGAAGGAGACCTCATGACCGCGACCCAGCCCGATCCCCGGGGCGAGGAGGCGTTCTCGTCATCGGTGGTGCTCGAGCAGAACGCAGCGGCGCCGGAGTCGCTGCTCGCCTCGCCCGACCAGCTGACACAGAACGAGATCACGCAGGAGATCGTCGACTACCACGCCGCCGCGGCGCGACGCGAGGAGGCGGGTGAGCGGCAGAACATCAGCCTGCACGACTTCCCGCCGTACCGGTCGAGCGTCCTGCGTCACCCGACCAAGAACCCGAAGCTCGTCGACCCCGAGACGATCGAGCTGTGGTCGCCGGCCTTCGGCCAGCGGGATGTCGCCGCCATCGAGTCCGACCTGACGCTGCAGCACCTCGGTGAGCCCCAGGGCGAGCGCATGACCGTCGAGGGCCGCGTCCTCGATTCGTGGGGGCGCCCGGTCGCCAACCAGCTCGTCGAGATCTGGCAGGCGAACGCCGCGGGCCGTTACATCCACCAGCGGGACCAGCATCCCGCACCCCTCGACCCCAACTTCACCGGCGCCGGCCGCACCGTGACCGATGACGACGGCTTCTACAAGTTCACGACGATCAAGCCCGGCGCGTACCCGTGGAAGAACCACGTGAACGCGTGGCGTCCCGCGCACATCCACTTCTCGATCTTCGGCTCCGGCTTCACGCAGCGCCTCGTGACGCAGATGTACTTCCCCGGCGACCCGCTGTTCCCGCTCGACCCGATCTACAACACCATCTGGCGACAGAAGGACCGCGACCGGCTCATCGGGCTGTACGACCACGACCTCTCGGTGCCGGAGTTCTCGATGGGCTACCGCTTCGACATCGTGGTCGACGGCCCCGACGCGACCTGGTTCGAGCCCGAAGAAGGAGAGCACTGATGGCCGCCGCGCCGAACCAGCGTGGGGCGCGCGTGAAGCGCGACCTGGGCACGAAGACCCACGAGGCCACCGGCGGGCAGACTGTCGGCCCGTTCTTCGCCTTCGGCCTGGACTATCCGAAGAAGCACGAGGTCGTCTTCCCTCACAGCCCCGGTGCGATCGTGCTCGGCGGCACGGTGTTCGACGGCGCCGGTGCGCCGATCCCCGATGCCGTCGTCGAGATCTGGAGCGCCGACGAGAACGGCGAGATCCCGCGCGCCCACGGCGCGTTCCGCCGCGACGACCACTCCTTCACCGGCTTCGGCCGTGCCGCGACGACGGATGTCGGCCGTTACGAGTTCTGGACGCGCAACCCCGGTCCGCTCGACGGCGGCGCCCCGTTCTACTCGGTCGTCGTCTTCGCGCGCGGGCTTCCCGACAAGCTCGTCACCCGCATCTACCTTCCCGAGCACGACGATCTGCTCGCGGCCGACCCGCTGCTCTCCTCGCTCGACGAGGGCGAGCGCGCTACGCTCATCGCGACGCGCCTGCCGAACGGACACCTGCACCACGACATCCACCTGCAGGGCGAGAAGGAGACCGTGTTCCTTGCCTTCTGACCGTGACCGGCCCCCACTCGATGAGGGCCTGCTCTCGCCGGTGACCGTGGGTCACGACGAGACGGTGACGGATGCCGCGTACCTCGACGCACTGGTGACCGCCGAGGTCGCGCTGGCCCGGGCGTACGGCGAGCTCGGCCTCGCGCCCGCGGCGGTCGTGGATGAGATCGAGACGGAGTTCGGCTGGCGGGGCGGACTCCGCGGATGCCGCGACCACGGCGTCGATCTGACGGCGCTGGTTTCCGCATCCGTGGCGGGTGGGAACCCCGTGATCCCGCTCGTCGGCCGGCTCAAGGAGCGGGTGTCGGACGACGCCCGCGCGTGGGTGCACCGCGGCGCGACCAGCCAGGACATCGTCGACACGGCCCTGATGCTGCTCGCCCGCACCGCGACCAGCAAGGTGGTCGCCGCGCTCGCGCATACCGAGGTCTCGCTGCGCTCGCTCGCGCGCTCCCGCCGCGACGAGGTCGCGGCCGCCCGGACGCTCACGCAGCACGCCGTGCCGACGACCGTGGGCCTGCGCGCCGCCGTGTGGCTCCGCGGCGTTACGCGTGCCAAGGAGCGCGTCCAGGTCGTGGAGCAGCAGCTTCCGGCACAGCTGGGCGGAGCCGCCGGCACGCTCGCGTCGTTCTCCGAGATCGCCGGATCGGATGCCGCGGCAGATCTGCCCGCCGCGTTCGCCCGCGAGCTCGGGCTCGCAGTGCCCGACGCGCCCTGGCACACGACGCGCTGGCCCATCACCGAGCTCGGCGACGCGCTCGTGCAGGCGATCGACGCGGTGGGCAAGATCGCGGGCGATGTCGCCACCCTCAGCCGCACCGAGATCGGCGAGCTCGCCGAGGGCTCGGGCGGCGGGTCGTCGGCGATGCCGCAGAAGCGCAACCCCGCGGCATCCGTGCTCATCCGCTCCGCCGCGCTGCGCGCACCGCAGCTGGGGGCGACGCTGCACCTCGCCGCCGCGCTCGCCGTGGACGAGCGGCCCGACGGCGCGTGGCACGCGGAGTGGCCGACGCTGCGGGAGCTGCTGCGTCTCGCCCTGGGTGCGACGGCCCACGCGGCCGCGCTCGTGGCCGACCTGCACGTCGACACCGACGCCGTCGCCCGCAATCTCGCGGCGACCGGCGGGCTCGTCGTGGCCGAGCGGCTGTCGCTCGTGCTCGGCCCCGTGGCGGGTGCCGAGGCCGTGTCGCGGCTCGTGTCGGACGCGGCCGCGGGCGGCGACGGCTTCGATCCCGACCACTTGGCGTCGGCACTGGCCGGCATGCCGGAGGTCGCCGCGCTCGCCGCCGAGCGCGGAAAGACGCCCGAGGCATTCGTCGCCGACCTGCTCGACCCGGCGAACTACACCGGCCTGGCCGGGGTACTCGTGGACGACGCGGTCGCTCTGTCCGGACTGACCGGCGCCGGCGCCGGCGCCCGTCCCCGGCTCGGGGCGCACCACGTCCGTTCGGGGCGCGCGACGCACGCCCCGAACGCACGGGACGCGCCCCAATCCCCGCTCTCGGACCCTGAGGAGAACGCGTGACCATCCCCGCCATCGCCGTGAGCCCGCCCGTCGGCCCTTCGACGAGCTCAGAGACCGACGCTCCCACGCTCGTGCTCGGCCCGTCGATCGGGACGTCGACGCTGCTGTGGTCGCGCGTCATCCCGCTGCTCGCGGAGCGCTTCCGCGTCGTCGCCTGGGACCTGCCCGGCCACGGCGCGGCGGCACCCACGACGGAGCCGTTCACGGCGGCCGACCTTGCCGACGCCGTCGCCGCGGCCGTGGAAGGCCCGTTCCACTACGCCGGCGTCTCGTTCGGCGGCTGCGTCGGGCTCGAACTCCTGCTGCGCCACGGCGATCGCATCGAGGGGGCCGCGATCATCGCCTCCGGCGCCGTGATCGGCACCCCCGAGGGGTGGCACGACCGCGCGGCTCAGGTGCGGGCGCAGAGCACGTCGAGCCTCGTCGTCGGATCCGCGCAGCGGTGGTTCGCACCCGACACGATCGCGCGCGACCCCGACCTCACCGGCCGTCTGCTGCACGTGCTGCAGGACACCGACGACGAGTGCTACGCGCTGTGCTGCGAGGCGCTCGCCGCGTTCGACGTGCGCGACCGGCTGGCCGAGATCGAGACGCCGGTGCTCGCCGTGTGGGGCCATCGCGACGCCGTCACGCCCGAGGCATCCGCTCGCGAGATCGCGGACGGCGTGCGGCGCGGTCGCGCCATCGGCATCCCGGATGCCTCGCACCTGCCTCCGGTGGACGATCCGGCCGCCACGGCCGCGACGCTGACGGAGTTCTTCGACGCCGTCGCCCAGGAGCGTGCCGCGTGAGCCGCCCGGCGGGCGAGGGCCTCACCGACGAGGAGCGCTACGAGCAAGGCATGGTCGTACGCCGCGAGGTGCTCTCAGACGCGCACGTCGACCGGGCGATCGCGGGCACCACCGCGCTCACCGGCGACTTCCAGGACTTCATCACCCGCGTCGCGTGGGGCGATGTCTGGTCGCGGCCGGGGCTCGACCGGCGGTCGCGGTCGGTCGCGGTGCTGACGGCGCTCATCGCACTCGGGCACCACGAGGAGCTCGCGATGCACCTGCGCGCGGCCCTGCGCAACGGACTGACCGTGGACGAGATCACGGAAGTGATCCTGCAGGCCGGCGTCTACTGCGGCGTCCCCGCGGCCAACACGGCCTTCCGCATCGCGAGCGAGGTCTTCGCCGAGCCGGCGTGACGCTTCAGGTGTCACGACACGCGGCGACGCGGTCGGTGATCCCTCGCTTCGTGACACGCGAACGGATGCCGCCGGCCGGCGTGAACCGCGGTCGAACCTCGCACGTCGTAGGCTTCATCGCATGACGGACCCGGGGACCGCATGACGGCCGAGCACGCGCCCCGCATCCTCTATCAGGTCAAGCAGGTCGAGCTGGCGGTGCGAGGGCGCCTCGATGCGGTCGTCCGACCGCACGGCATCACGGTCACCCAGTACACGGCGCTCACCGTGCTGGAGCAGCATCCCGGAATGAGCTCCGCCCAGCTCGCCCGGCACGCGTTCGTGTCGGCGCAGGCGATGGAGGGGATCGTGCGCGCGCTCGGCGACGCGGGCCTGATCGCGCGCGTGCGCGACACCGACAACCGCCGGCGCATGACGATCTCGCTCACCCCTGCGGGCGTCGCGCTGCTCGCGGCGTGCCGCAGCGACGTCGACCGCATCGAGGCGGAGGCGTTCGCCGGACTGTCGGCGTCGGAGCGCGTCCGGCTGGGCACCTGGCTGCAGGATGCCCGGCGCGCGCTGGAGGAATCGCACTGACCCATTGACTCACCATCAGGAAACTTGATAATGGTCCTAGCTCCGTCGCCGTCGTCGGAGTCACTGTCGATGATGACAACGGAAGGACCTTCCCCATGTCCCCGCACGTCCGCACACGCATTCTCGGAGCCGCAGCCGTCGCCGCCGGCGCGCTGGTCTCCGCCGGTCTCGTCGCCCCCGCCGCCGCCGCAGCCACCCCGGGCGAGTACTCCGGTTCGCTTCCCACCGGAACGACGTGGCTGGCCTCGGTGCCTTCGGACTGGAACGGCACCGTCCTGCTGTACAGCCACGGCTATCGCCCCTCGTTCGTCCCCGGCAACCCGGCATCCGTCGCGCCCAGCGATGCCACGAAGGCACTGCTGCTCGAGGAGGGCTACGCGCTCGTCGGCTCGTCGTACGCCGCGAGCGGGTGGGCCGTGCCCACCGCGGTCGACGACCAGCTGCAGTCGCTCGACGCGATGCTCGACCAGACCGGGCTCGATCCCGACCACATCCTGGCCTACGGCACGTCGATGGGCGGCCTCGTCACCGGCCGGATCGCGGAATCCGCGGGCGACGTCATCGAGGGCGCGATGCCGACGTGCGGGCTCATGGAGGGCGGCGTCGACCTGAACAACTACCAGCTCGACGGGGCGCACGCGATCGACCAGCTGCTCGCTCCGGCGCAGGACATCGACATCGAGGGCTACGCGACCCTCGGCGACGCGTTCGCCGCGTCGTCGCAGCTGAGCGCCGCGGTGCAGGCCGGCCAGCAGACTCCGGAGGGGCGTGCCCGAGTGGCGCTGGCAGCAGCGCTGTTCCACCTCTCGGACGGCGTCGTGGCCGCGGACGCACCCACCGACCCCGCCGTCGCACAGGAGGCGCTCTTCTCCCAGCTCGTCGGCACCATCGGATTCGTCACGCCCGGGCGCTTCGACATCGAGTCGACCGCGGGCGGCAACGCGACGTGGAACGTGGGCGTCGACTACCAGAAGCTCTTCGCCCAGTCGGCGGACCGCGCGCTGATCCAGGAGCTGTACCGGCAGGCCGGGCTCGATCTCAACGCCGACTTGGCCGCGCTGACGGCGACGGCGGACGTCGTCGCCGACCCGGGCTCCGTCGAGACGCTGCGTGCGTCGTCGGGACTCACCGGCGACCTCGAGATGCCCGTGCTGTCGCTTCACACGCTCGATGACGTGCTCGCTCCGGTGCAGGTCGAGCAGGAGTACGCGGAGGATGTCCGTGCGGCCGGTGACAACAACCTGCTCCGGCAGTACTTCGTCGACCACGTCGGGCACTGCAACTTCACGCCGGCGGAGATCGCGGCCGGCATCGAGACGCTGATGAACCGTGTCGAGAGCGGACACTGGGGTGGCCAGTCGGCCGAGCTCACGAACCGCCTCGCGGCATCGCTGGATGAGAGCGGATCGGCCTTCGTGCAGACCAAGCCCGGCGAGTTCCTCGCCGACCGCGATCTGCGCTGACCCGCACCGATCGCCGAGCGAGGCCGCACCCGAACGCCGGGTGCGGCCTCGCCCGCGCTCGCTCGGCGTCGGTGGTTCGGGTGTCACGACGCGTGGCTACGCCCGGTGCGACGCCACGCTTCGTGACACCGGAACGGATGCCGCGGCGCGGCGTGCTGCGATACACTGGCCGTAGAACGGACAGATGTTCGCAGAGCGAACAGACGCCGCACCAACCAGGAGGTCGCATGATCGACAAGACCGTGGGCTCGGTCGCGGACGCCGTGGCCGGCATCCCGGACGGAGCGACCGTCATGATCGGCGGCTTCGGGCGTGCCGGGCAGCCGGTCGAGCTGATCGACGCCCTCATCGCTCAGGGCGCCAAGGATCTCACCGTCGTGAACAACAACGCCGGCAACGGCGACGTCGGCCTGGCCGCGCTGCTCGCGAAGAAGCGGGTGCGCAAGATCCTCTGCTCGTTTCCGCGCCAGCACGACTCGTGGGTCTTCGACGGGCTCTACCGCGCCGGCGAGATCGAGCTCGAGCTCGTGCCGCAGGGCAACCTCGCCGAGCGCATCCGCGCCGCAGGCGCCGGCATCGGCGCGTTCTTCTCGCCGACCGGCGTCGGCACGGAGCTGGCCGACGGCAAGGAGCTTCGCGAGATCGACGGGCGCACCTATGCGCTCGAGTACCCGATCCGGGCCGATGTCGCCCTCGTGAGCGCCTACCGCGCCGACCGCTGGGGCAACCTGGTCTACCGCGAGACGGCACGCAACTTCGGCCCCATCATGGCGGCCGCCGCGACCACCACGATCGTGCAGGTCGATGAGCTCGTGCCGCTGGGGTCGATCGACCCCGAGTCGGTCGTGACGCCCGGCATCTTCGTCGACCGGGTCGTCGCCGTCGGCGAGCGCGACTGGCTGCGCGACGGCGCATTCGTCGGGGGAGTGGACATCGAAGGTCGTCCGCTCGCGAGGGAAGCGGCATCCGGAATCGAGGTCGACCAGTGAGCGTCAGCGAACCGAACGCGCAGGGCACACGCATCAGCCGCGAGCAGCTCGCGGCGCGCATCGCGCAGGACATCCCCGAGGGCTCGTACGTCAACCTCGGCATCGGGGCGCCCACGCTCGTGGCGAACTTCCTGCCGGAGACGCTCGAGATCATCCTGCACACGGAGAACGGGCTGCTCGGCATGGGGCCGGCGCCCGAGCCGGACCGCATCGATCCCGACCTGATCAACGCCGGCAAGCAGCCGGTCACCGCACTGCCGGGGGCGGCGTACTTCCACCACGGCGACTCGTTCGGCATGATGCGCGGCGGTCACCTCGACGTCTGCGTGCTCGGCGCCTTCCAGGTCTCCGAGGGTGGCGACCTGGCGAACTGGTCCACCGGCGCGCCCGGCGCGATCCCCGCCGTCGGCGGCGCCATGGACCTCGCCATCGGCGCGAAGAACGTCTACGTCATGACCGACCTGCTCACGAAGACGGGCGAGTCCAAGCTCGTCGAAGCGTGCACCTATCCGCTCACGGGCGTCGCGTGCGTGACCCGTGTCTACACCGACCACGCGATCTTCGATGTGACGCCCGGGGGCTTCGCCGTGCGCGAGGCGTTCGGCGACAACACCGTCGCCTCGCTCGCCGAACTCACCGGGCTCGAACTGCGGGAAGCGGCCCCCGTCGAAGGGAACTGACATGTCGTCCACTTACATCTATGACGCCGTGCGCACGCCGTTCGGACGCGCCGGCGGTGCGCTGTCGGGCGTCCGGCCCGACGATCTCGCCGCCGTCGTCATGAAGGCGACGCTCGAGCGCACCGGCCTCGACCCCGCGCGCATCGACGATGTGATCTTCGGCGACGCCAATCAGGCCGGCGAGGACAACCGCAATGTCGCGCGCATGGCCGCGCTTCTCGCCGGATTCCCGACGTCGGTGACCGGGGTCACGGTCAACCGCCTGTGTGCGTCGTCGGTCGAGGCCGTCGTCCAGGGATCGCGGGCGATCGAGGCGGGCGATGCCGACATCGTGCTGGCCGGCGGCGTGGAGTCCATGAGCCGCGCGCCGTTCGTCGTCGAGAAGTCGGCGCGCCCGTGGCCGAGCGTCGGCAACCAGACGCTGTGGAACACGTCGATCGGCTGGCGCATGACCAATCCGAAGCTGCCGAAGCACTGGACGATCTCGAACGGCGAGTCCGCCGAGAAGATCGCGCGGGAGCAGGGCATCTCGCGCCGGGACCAGGACGAGTTCGCGGTGCGCTCCCACCGCCTCGCCGCTGCGGCCTGGGCCGCCGGTGTCTACGACGACGAGATCGTGCAGGTGCCGGGCGCGGAGCTGGCCCGCGACGAGGGCATTCGCGACGACACGTCGGTGGAGAAGCTCGCCGGGCTCAAGGCGCTGTTCGCCGCCGACGGCGACGGCTCCGTGACCGCGGGCAACTCGTCGCCGATCAACGACGGCGCCTCGGCGGTGCTGCTGGGGCGCGAGGGTGCCCTGCCCACCGAGCCGCTCGCGCGCATCACCGCGCGCGCCGCGCACGGCGTCGATCCCGACGTCTTCCCGCTGGCACCGATCGAGGCGGCCAACAAGGCGCTCGCGCTAGCCGGCCGCACCTGGGCCGACGTCGACCTCGTCGAGCTGAACGAGGCGTTCGCGTCGCAGTCGCTCGCCGACATCCGCGGCTGGGGCGATCTCGACCCCGAGCGCGTCAACATCCACGGCGGCGCGCTCGCCATCGGCCACCCGCTGGGCGCGTCGGGCGGGCGCATCATCGGCCACGCCGCGCACGAGCTCCGCCGCCGCGGGGGAGGCGTCGCCGTCGCGGCGATCTGCATCGGCGTCGGCCAGGGCCTCGCGGTCGTGCTCGAACGGTGACCAGGAGGAGTGGTGGCACGAGCGCTGCAGTTTGCTGCGAGCGCCGCGTCGTTCGGCGCAGCGCTCGCACGAAACTGCAGCGCTCGCGTCGCCGTCGCCCGAGGCACGGCGGGGTGACGGATAGGGTGAGCCGGTGACCGTGACCAGCGACCCCGTCTCGGGCCGCGACACGGTGCAGTCGCTCGTGCGCGGGCTCGCCGTGATCCGCGCTTTCGACGCCGACCACCCGCAGCTCACGCTCAGCGAGGTCGCGCGACGCGCGGACATCACCCGTGCGGCGGCCGGGCGGTTCCTCCGCACGCTCGAGGAACTGGGCTACGTGCGCGGCCACGACAGGCTCTTCGGGCTCACCCCTCGCGTGCTCGAGCTCGGCTTCAGCTACCTGTCGGCGCTGTCGATCCCCGAGATCGTGCAGCCTCATCTCGAGCGGCTGTCCCGCGAGGTCGACGAGAGCGTGTCGTCGGCAGTGCTCGACGGCGACGAGATCGTCTACATCGCCCGCGTGCCCACGCGCCGCATCATGAGCGTGCGCATCACCATCGGCACGAGGTTCCCCGCCTTCGCGACGTCGATGGGACGCGCGCTGCTGGCCGGGATGCCGGCTCCCGCGCGCGACGCGATGCTCGAGGCATCCGCTCTCCCCGCCCTCACCGACCGCACCTTGACGAACCCCAGCGCGCTGCGCGACGAGCTCGCACGGGTGGCCGAGCAGGGCTGGGCGCTGGTGGACGGGGAACTGGAGCCCGGACTGCGCTCGGTCGCCGTGCCGCTGCACGATCGCCGCGGGAACGTCGTCGCGGCCGTCAACGTCTCGACCAGCGCCACGCGCGACAGCGTCGACCACGTCGTCGAGCGCTACCTGCCGCCGCTGCGCGCGACGGCCGCCGAGATCGACGCGGAGCTGCGCCTGGTCTGACGCGAGGCGCGGTCGCCTGCCGTCGAGAATTCAGGAAAACTCCGCGTCGGCGACGGCCCGTACGCCCGAAGCGACGGCGTGTCTCCTGAATCCTCGACGTCGCCGAACGAGGCTGGCAGCCGCCGCCCCGGCATCCGTCCTCAGAAGACGATCGTGTGGTTGCCGTGGCGGATCACGCGGTCCTCGGCATGCCACAGCACGGCGCGCGAGAGCACCTGCCGCTCCACATCGGCGCCGCGGCGGGCGAGCTCGGCCGCGGAATCGGCGTGGGTCACGCGGACGGTGTCCTGCTCGATGATCGGGCCCTCGTCGAGATCGTCGGTGACGTAGTGCGACGTGGCGCCGATGAGCTTGACGCCTCGTTCCTTGGCCTTCTTGTACGGCTCCGCGCCGATGAACGCGGGCAGGAACGAGTGGTGGATGTTGATGACGGGCACGCCGAGCTGCTGGAGGAAGTCGCCGGACAGGATCTGCATGTACCGCGCGAGCACCACCACGTCGACGTTGCCGCGCAGCAGCTCCAGGATCTTCGCCTCGGACGCCGACTTGTCGGGGCCCGGCACACCCGGGACGTGGAAGAACGGGACGCCGAAGGAGCGCACGTCCTCGGCAGACGTGGTGTGGTTCGAGATGACCATCGGGATCGTCACCGGCAGGTCGCCGCGGCGGTGACGCCACAGCAGGTCGAGCAGGCAGTGGTCCTGCTTCGACGCGAGGATGGCCATGCGCTTCGGCACCGACTGGTCGGTCAGCGACCACTCCAGCTCGAACCCGGCGAGGGTCGCGGCGATCTCGGTCTCGATCCCCGGACGCTCGGCGGCGAAGCCGGGCCGGTGGAACACGACGCGCTGGAAGTACGCGCCGCCGATGGGGTCGTCGGAGTACTGGTCGAACGCGACGATGTTGCCGCCGATGCGGGTGATCATCGCCGAAACGGCCGCGACGATTCCGGGCTGGTCGCTGCCGTGGACGATGAGGCAGGCGTGGTCGGGCTTCAGATTCGGCGAGGCGGGCACCGTTCGATTCTGCCGTGTCGCGGCGCGTCGGCGCGAAGTCGGGTCGGTGACGACGCCGCGCCGTGGCGGCCCCGTGCCGGGCGGCGTGTTGCGCGACGGACCCGACTTCTGGCCTGGGCGAGGGGCGGGTGCGGATGCCGCGCCGCCGCGTCGACGGCCGCACCGATGGGGAATTCGGCCCATGGGGGCGCGACGGGCCCGCTGCTACGCTCCCGAGTGCACGCTCACGTGCCGACCCGGGGGAGAGCATGGCGTACTACGGCGCTGACATCGGCGAGCTGCGCGAGTTCGCCCGGCAGCTCTCGGCCGGCTCCGACTCGCTCGAGAACGCGCGCCGAGCGCTGCAGTCCTCGGTGACGAGCGCCCCGTGGCGCGGGCCTGACGGCGAAGACCTGCGCGGCCGCTGGTCGAGCGAGCTCGCGCCGGCGCTGGCGGACGTCGCCGGCAGCCTGCGCACCGCGGCCCAGCGGATCCGCGCGAACGCCGACGACCAGGAGCGCACCAGCACCGATGGCGGAGGCTCGCATGGCGGCGGCTGGCACGGCGGAGGCGGTTCGCAGGGCGGTGGCTCCCACGGCGGCTCTCACGGCGGCGGGTCCCACGGCGGCGGGTCGGACGCCGGCGGCGACGATGCCCCGAGTGGCCCGAAGGTCACTGTCAAGGGCAGCAGCGACTCCGGCTCCGACAACGGTCTGCCCGGCAGCCCGGCGACGGAGGGCAGCGGCTCCAAGATCGGCGGCGGCGTCACCTACGATCCCGAGACGGGCGAGACGACCTACTCGGGCTCCGGCTCGCTTCAGGACTGGATGAAGACCACCGACGGCTCGAAGATCTCGTTCGGCGTCAAGGGCGGCGCCGAGTACACGACGGGGGAGAAGTCCGACGACGGCTTCACCACGTACACGTCGAAGTCCGACGTCTCCATCGGCGTCGAGGGCGGCATCTCGAAGAACGGCACCGGCGTCAGCGGGGGCTACAGCACCGGCCTGACCTCGGAGTACCAGGTGAAGGTTCCCGACAGCGCCGGCGATGTGGATCCCGGTTCGATCAACCCGTTCGACCCGCGCAGCATGCCGGTCGGCTCGTCGGTGACCATGAACGGCGGCGACTACACCAAGACCGACCTGAACGCGGCGTACCACCACATCGCGATCGAGTCGTCGGTCAAGGACGCCAGCGGTGTGAGCAGCGTCATCGAGCGCGTCGACGACAGCACGGTGCGCGTCACCGCGGGGCCCACCGAGGCGCTGACGAACAGCGCGGGCCTCGGCGTCGACTTCGACGCCGTCAAGGCCATGCTGAGCGGAACGACGACGATGGGCGGCCAGTCGCTGCGCACCGCCGACTTCGACCTGTCCACCTCCGAGGGGCAGGCGGCGTACGACCACTACCTCGTCACGGGCGAGCTGCCCAGCGACCCGTCGACGGGCGTCTCGGGCACCACCCGCATCGAGCGACTCGACTACGACTCCACGGCGAAGGCCGGCTTCGACACGCCCGTCGGCGGTGCCGAGGTGCAGCTGGGACAGAACACCGGCTCGAAGGTCATGACGACCTACCCCGACGGCACCTCCGAGCAGCTCACCACGGCGAACTACGGTGAGACCGGCGACTTCCGGATGCAGCAGACCTACGACTCCTCGGGAGCCGAAGACATGTCGGCCCGCACCTACACCTACGAGGTCACGGCCAACGACCTGACCGCGCAGTACCTCAACAGCGGCGACTGGTTCCCGCAGGGCGCAGTCCCGGGTCAGGTCTCGGCGGGCGACACCGTCGCCCTGACGTTCACCGAGGCGCAGATGGACCGCCTCGCGGAGTATGCGGCGTCGGCCGACCCGATGGGCGACGCGTACGGCCTCAGCGGCGAGAAGGTCAGCGCCTTCGAGCTGGCGGCGATCCTCGCGCGCACCTCGAGCGACGAGCAGCGGCTCATCGAGAACATCTCGCAGATCTACCAGTCGCGCTGAGGCGGGCGATGACGGATGCCGCGGCCGCCGGCACCCGTCTCCTCCACGTCCCTGTCGGCTCAGGGGAGCTGCGCTTGGGCTTCGACGATGCGCCCCGCTTCGACGAACAACGCCCGCATCCAGGCGTGCTCCGGGTCGCGGCCGTGAACGGGATGCCACCACAGCGCATTCGTCAGCGGCGTGGCTTCGAACGGCAGGCTGACGATGCGAAGGCCCCCGATCCGCTCCACGATCGGTGCAAGCGCCGCCTGCACGAGGCCGATGCGGCTGGTGCCGGCGACGAAAAGGGGCAGCGACATGAAGCTCTCGACCACGACCTCCACGCGAGGCTCGACACCCACCTGCTGCACCTGGCGCTCCGCCGATGTGAACGCCGAGCGGGACTGGTAATGCATCGCCCAGGGCAGCGTGGAGATGTCCTGCATCGTGAGCGCCTCGCCGACGGCGGTGTTCTCCTCCGCGACGATGCCGACCCAGCGGTCGTGCCACAGATCGGCGAAGGGCAGGTCGGTGAGGATGCCGTGAGGGATCACCATGGCGTCGGCCGAACGCAGGCGGTTGGCAGCGTCTTCGACGATGAGGGGGTTGTGCAGGGCGAAGCGGAACCGCACCCCGGGAGCACGTTCCGCCGCGAGCTCGGAGACGACGCGTCCGATCGTGGTGAAGCCGTAGTCGGACCCGTACACGAGGAACTCGCGCGAGGATTCGGAGGGTTCCCACGTCGCCTGGCTCTCGAACACACGGCGCGTGGCATCGAGTGCGGTGGTGGTGTGCTCCGCCAGGCGCAGCGCGAACGGCGTCAGCTCGTACGTGTTCCCGCGCCGGGCGAGGATCGGATCGTTGAAGTGAGCGCGCAGCCGCGCCAGCGACGCCGATAGTGCCGGCTGGCTCAGATGCAGTCGCTCCGCGGCGCGCGTGACGCTGCGCTCCGTAAGCAGCGCGTCAAGAGATACGAGCAGATTCAAGTCGAGCCGCGAGAGCAGCGCGTGGTCGGTCACGGCGATGTGATCCTTCGGTGTCGTTGTCCTGCGATTGTATCCAGCCAGTCGATGGCGCGCCCGGGCCGCATAGATTCCGCCGATGGACGGCGTCCGCGCGCGCGGCCGCGGAACGATGCGCCGCTCGATGTCGCCGCATACGCCGGTCGCTGAGGCAGAATCGCAGTGACAGCGGGACTGTGCTGAACAAGGGAGTTCGGAGATGACGCGACCTATCACCCTCTTCACCGGCCAATGGGCAGACCTGCCGTTCGAGGACGTTGCGCGGCTCGCCGGCGAGTGGGGCTACGACGGCCTCGAGATCGCCTGCTGGGGCGATCACCTCGACGTGTCGCGGTGGAACGACGCGGCGTACGTGCAGGGCAAGCTCGACGTGCTCGAGCGCAACGGGCTGAAGGTGTGGACGATCTCGAACCACCTCGCCGGGCAGGCTGTGTGCGACGATCCGATCGACCAGCGCCACCGCGACATCCTGAACGATCGCGTGTGGGGCGACGGTGACCCCGAGGGCGTGCGGCGGCGTGCGGCCGAGGAGCTCAAGATGACCGCGCGCCTCGCCGCCGCACTCGGGGTCACGACGGTGACGGGCTTCACCGGATCGTCGATCTGGAAGGCGGTCGCGATGTTCCCGCCCGCCTCGGACGAGTGGATCGCGGCCGGATACCAGGACTTCGCCGACCGGTGGAACCCGATCCTCGATGTCTTCGAGGAGGTGGGCGTCCGCTTCGCCCTCGAGGTGCATCCGAGCGAGATCGCCTACGACTACTGGACGACGAAGGCCACGCTCGACGCGATCGGCCATCGCAAGAGCTTCGGCCTCAACTTCGACCCGTCGCACTTCATCTGGCAGCAGCTGGACCCGGTGGCGTTCGTGCTCGACTTCGCCGAGCACATCCTGCACGTGCATGTGAAGGAGTCGATCACCAATCTCGATGGCCGCAACGGTGTGCTGGGCTCCCACCTTCCGTGGGCCAGTCCGCGCCGCGGTTGGACGTTCGTGTCGACCGCGCACGGTCAGGTGCCGTGGGAGCCGCTGTTCCGGGCGCTCAACGCCATCGGCTACGACGGCCCGACCTCGGTGGAGTGGGAGGACGCGGGCATGGATCGCCTGCAGGGCGCGCCGGAGGCGATCGCGTTCGTGCGCACGCTCAACGCGATCACGCCGCCTGTGGCCGCCTTCGACGCTGCGTTCTCGACCAGGGCCGAGTAACGCCGCCACCCATCTCGACCCTCGCGACCCGCGGGGTCGTTGTTCGGCGTGCCGCGGGTAAGGAGGCGCCATAAGCAGCGCTGATTCCCCACATAGCCAGAATCGGCTTCCTGGATAGACGCGGCCGCGCGAAAGTAGTGTGCGGGGCAGTTCCCAGATGGACACCGGCCCCTTCGGAAAGGAACCGATCGAAGATGATCAAGCTGCTGTCCCACCTGTCCTACGTGGCGATCACCTCGCCCGACGTCGAAGCCTCGGTCAGGTTCTACGAAGAACAGGTCGGCCTCACGGTCGTCGACCGGATCGATGGAGCCGTCTACCTCCGCTGCTGGGGCGACTACTACGCCTACTCGGTCGTCGTGCTGCCCGGCGACGAGCCGTCGCTGGCGACGATGGCCTGGCGCACCTCGAGCGCCGAGGCGCTCGACGAGGCCGCGAAGCGCGTCGAGGCCGCCGGCATCGAGGGCGAATGGCTCGACGATGTGCCCCACATCGGCCGCGCCTACCGGTTCACCGGCCCGTTCGGCCACTCGATGACGCTGCACTGGGACGTCACCCGCCACCAGGCTGCGGGCCAGACCGCTTCGATCTACCCGGATCGTCCCGAGAAGCGTTCGAAGGTCGCCGGCGCACCGCGTCAGCTGGACCACGTCACCGTCGCGACGAGCGATGTCGACGCGTTCGTGAAGTGGTACGTCGACGTGCTCGGGTTCCGGTTCATGGCCCGCACCGTGCTCGACGAGGCGCCGATCTCGGTGTTCTCGGTGCTCACCACCAACGAGAAGTCGCACGACCTGGGTGTCGTGCTCGACGGCTCGAGCCGGGCCGGCCGCGTCAACCACTACGCCTTCTGGGTCGACACGCGTGAGGAGCTGCTCATCGCGGCAGACGTGCTCATGGAGAACGGCATCCCGATCGAGTACGGCCCGTCCATCCACGGCATCGGCGAGCAGAACTTCCTGTACTACCGGGAGCCCTCGAACCTGCGCATCGAGCTGAACACCGGCGGCTACCGCAACTACGTGCCCGACTGGGAGGCCAACACCTGGAAGCCGTCGCAGGGCTCGAACAACTTCTACCGCAACAGCGCGATGCCCATGTCGATGACCGAGTCGTTCCCGCCGGCCGACGGTCCGTCCGCGACCGAAGAGGGTGTGCCCGACGAGATCAAGGACGCCCTGCTGAACCCCTACGCCAAGCACGGCCAGGGCTGAGACCCGACCGGGGCGGTGCAGCCGACTGCGCCGCCCCGGTCGCACCATCCGATCCACCAGGAAGCAGATATGACGACGACGTCGCACGGCCCGACCGCCCCCTTCGCCCTCGCCCGCTACCGGCAGGGCGATTCCGTGCGTCTGGGCCTAGTCGCCCATGACCGCATCCGGCCGCTCGCGCCCGAACAGCTGGGCGCGGCATCCCTCAATGATTTCCTCGCCGCCCCCGACTGGGACCGGCTCGCTGCTCTCGCGGAGGCAGCGTCATCGCCCGAGCCTGCCGAGGGATGGATGCCGCTGGCCGACGTCACGCTGACGGCTCCGGTCGAGCCGCGCCAGGTGCTGCAGACCGGCGCGAACTACCGGCAGCACGTCATCGAGCTGGTGGCGGCCGGGCTCACGAACAACTCGGACCGCACGCCGGACGAAGCGCGCGAATTCGCGGCGAAGATGATGGACGACCGCGCCGCGAACGGCGAGCCGTACTTCTTCATCGGACTGCCCGCATGCGTGGTCGGCGACGACGTGCCGCTCGCCCTGCCCGCCTACAGCGACGTGCACGACTGGGAGCTCGAGCTCGCGGTCGTGATCGGCCGCGAGGCGTTCCGCGTCTCGCGCGAAGACGCCCTCGACCACGTCGCCGGCTACACGATCGCCAACGACATCACGACCCGGGATCTGGTCTTCCGCAAGGACATGAAGGAGATCGGCACCGACTGGTACCGCGCCAAGAACGCGCCCGGCTTCCTGCCGACCGGCCCGTTCCTGGTGCCGGCGCGTTTCGTCGACGGCGCCGACCTGGCCGTGCGGCTCGAGCTGAACGGCGATGTCATGCAGGATGCCTCGACCAGCGACCTGCTGTTCGACATCCCCGCACTGGTCTCGGGCGCCTCGCAGACCATGCCGCTGCTGCCCGGCGACATCCTGCTCACCGGGAGCCCCGCGGGCAACGGCCAGCACTGGAAGCGGTTCCTGCGGGACGGCGACGTCATGACCGGCACCATCGAGGGCCTCGGCACCCAGGTGGTGCGCTGCATCGCGGATCCCGTCCCCCTCCTCTAGACCCACCCGAACACCCTCAAGAACAGAGAGGTTCTTTCATGACCGCAGTACGGAAGGTCGCCGTCGCCGGCGCCGGAGTGACCGGGCTCGCCGCCGCCATCCAGCTCGCCAAGGCCGGCGTGCACGTCGACCTCTTCGAGGCGAAGCCCGAGCTGAGCGCTCTGGGCTCGGGCATCTCGCTGCAGGGCAACGCCCTGCGCGTCTTCGATGCGCTCGGCGCGTGGGACGACATCCGTGCCGCCGGCTACCCCTTCGAGGGGCTGAACCTGCGGGCGCCCGGTCCCGACGCCCCGATCGTCGCCGAGCTGCCCGACGTCAAGACGGGCGGGCCGGACTATCCGGCGGCCATGGGGATGCCGCGCCCCGCGCTCGCGCAGATCCTCCTGGCTCACGCGCAGCGGGCCGGCGTGAACCTCCGCTTCGGGACAAAGGTCACGGCCATCGAGGAGCGTGAGAGCGGCGTCGAGGTGACCGTCGACGGCGAGAGTGCGGGCGAGTACGACGTGCTCATCGGCGCCGACGGGCTCCACTCCACGGTGCGCGATCTGATCGGCATCGACGAGAAGCCGCAGCCGACGGGCATGGGCATCTGGCGCACCTTCGTCTCGCGCCCGGCCGACGTCCAGCGCAGTGAGCTCTACTACGGCGGTCCGGTATACATCGCGGGCTACACGCCTACCGGAGACGACACGATGTACGCATTCCTCGTCGAGAAGGCGCAGGACCGCTTCGGGGTGTCCGACGAGGAGGCCACCCGCATCATGCTCGACGAGTCGCGGGCCTACGGCGGGCCGTGGAACGCCATCCGCGCCGACCTCGAGAAGGGCGCGCACGCCAACTACACGTGGTTCACGAAGCACGTCGTGACGGCTCCCTGGAACCGCGGACGGGTCGTCATCATCGGGGATGCCGCGCACTCGTGCCCGCCGACGATCGCCCAGGGCGCGGCTCAAGGGCTGGAGGACGCGTTCGTCCTCACCGAGCTGCTGGTCGGACGGGATGCCGTCGACCAGACGCTGTGGGACGAGTTCCACGCACGACGGCTGCCGCGTGCGACCGCCGTGGTCGAGGCATCCGTCCAGCTCGGCCAGTGGCAGATCGACGGCGACCGCGACGCGGATGCCGGTGGCCTGATCTTCGGCATCGCGCGCAAGATGGCGGAGCCGGCATGAGCGTCACCGACGTCCACGCGCACCTGCTGCTGCCGTCGGTGCAGGCCGAGGTCGAGCGGCGCGCGCCCGAGCTCGTCGCCGAAGCGGCAGACCTCGAGCGTCGTCGCAACGGCATCGAGAGCCTGAAGGCCTCCGGCGCCATGGTCGGCGCCCGGATCCCGAAGCTCACCGACGTGCACGCGCGGCTGGCCGCGATGGACGAGCAGGGCGTCGAGAGGCAGTGGGTCAGCGTGTCGCCGAACCACTTCTACCCGTGGGCGCCCGAAGGCCTGGCCGTGTGGGTCGCCATGGAGACCAATCGCCTCATCGCCGAGCACGTCGCGCAGGCGCCGGACCGGCTCACCGGCCTCGGCGTCGTGCCGCTGCAGCACCCGTCGCGCATCGTCGAGTACCTCGACGACGCGGTGCTCGGGCGCGGGCTCGCCGGCGTGGAGATCTCGTCGTTCGCCGGCGACGTCGAACTGTCGGACGAACGCCTCGAGCCGTTCTGGGCGCGGGCCGCCGAGCTCGGCTGCGTCGTGTTCCTCCACCCGTTCGGCTGCTCGCTCGACGAGCGGCTCGACCGGTTCTACCTCTCGAACACGGTGGGCCAGCCGACCGAGAACGCGGTCGCGCTGTCGCACCTCATCTTCGCCGGCGTCCTCGATCGCCACCCCGGCCTCAAGATCGTCGCCGCCCACGGCGGCGGATACCTGCCGTTCGCGATCGGCCGCTCCGACCGCGCCTGGCGCGTGCGCCCCGAGGCGCACGGCTGCGCACACGAGCCGTCGAGCTACCTGAAGAAGCTGTGGTTCGACACCGTCGTGCACGACCCGGTCGCGCTCCGGCACCTCGTCGAGGTCGCCGGCGGCGGGCGCGTGCTGCTGGGCAGCGACTTCCCGTTCGACATGGGCCTCGACGACCCGGTCTCGTTCGTGCGCGGCGCGGGCCTGCCCGCCGAGCTCACCCAGCGCATCCTCGCCGGCAATGCCGAGGCGCTCCTGGCGGCCAAGGTGCCGGCATGAGGATCGCAGGGCACGCGAGCGGGTCCCCGCGGCACCGGGACGCCAGCCCACACCTCTGAACCACCACGGATCGTCGCAGGCCCCGGGCCGCGGCATCCGTCTTCACCGTTGAAGGAAGCACACCGTACTCATGGCAGAGACCCTCACTTCAGACCACCCGGCCACGGCGGCAGCGCCCGGCGAGTTCCGGCGCGGATGGCCCACGCTCGTCTTCAGCACCATCGGCGCAGCGGTGGGGCTCAGCTCGCTGGGCTACATCCTCGGCACGATGGTCGTGCCGCTGCAGGCGGAGTTCGGATGGGGCCGAGGTGAGATCAACCTCGCCTCGCTCATGAGCTCGCTCGGCCTCGCCGCGGCCCTGCCGTTCGTCGGCCGGTTCCTCGACCGCTTCGGCGTCAAGCGCGTCGCGGTCATCTCGATCCCGCTCTTCGTGCTCATGCTGGTCCTGCTGGGCCTGTTCACCACGAGCCTGCCGACGTTCCTGCTGTTCTACGCGCTCGCGGGCATCCTGGGCGCGGGAACCTCGGCGGTGACCTACTCCAAGGCCGTCGTCGAGAAGTTCGACCGTCGCCGCGGCATCGCGCTCGGCATCGTCGCCGGCGGCCTGGGCGCGGCCGGGCTCTTCCTCCCGCCGCTCATGGGCGTCGTCATCGCCGACAGCGGGTGGCGCGCCGCGTACCTGACGATGGCGCTGCTCGGCGCGCTGCCGTTCGTGCTCGTGTTCTTCGCCCGCCTCAGCACGCCCGCCGCCGTGCAGGCGGTGGATCGCTCGACGCTCCCGGGCCTCACCGTCGCGGCCGCCCTGCGCAGCCGGGCGTTCTGGAGCCTCTGCGTCGTCTTCTTCCTGCTCGGCTGGGCGCTGCTGACGATGGTGCCCCACTTCGTCCCGCTGCTCATCGACTCCGGCGTCGATCCCGTGCAGGCCGCGTTCCTGTCCTCGCTGGTCGGGGTCGGCACCGTCATCGCGCGGCCGCTCATCGGCTGGCTCTTCGACCGGTTCTACGCCACGTACGTCGCCGTGCCGCTCTTCCTCGCCGCCGCGCTCGGCTGCC
Source organism: Microbacterium sp. ZW T2_14 (assembly GCF_044987405.1). NCBI lineage: Bacteria > Bacillati > Actinomycetota > Actinomycetes > Micrococcales > Microbacteriaceae > Microbacterium > Microbacterium sp. ZW T2_14. The sequence continues at coordinate 64,079 of NZ_JBJDRK010000019.1, forward strand.
TCCTGCTGCTGTGGGCGGGCCCGAGCGCCGCGCCGCTGACCGCGCTGCTCATCGGCATCGGGTTCGGCGCCGAGATCGACCTCATGGGCTTCCTCAGCTCGCGGTACTTCGGCCCCCGCGCCTTCGGCACGCTGTACAGCATCGTCTACAGCGTGTTCATGATCGGCAGCGCCTTCGGTCCCGTCACGGCGGGCTTCGCATACGACGCCACCGGCAGCTACAGCGTGCCGCTCATCACGGCGGCGTCGATGATGGTGGTGGCCACGATCATCCTGCTGACGCTGCCGCGCTTCTCGAAGGAGAGTGCCGCATGACCGACGCACCGCAGCTGCAGCGGCTCGCCGACGGGGTGTGGGCGTACGTCCAGCCGGACGGCGGCTGGATGATCAACAACACGGGGCTCATCGACGACGAGAGTGGTGCCACGAGCATCGACGTCGCCTCGACCGCTGCCCGGACGCAGGCCTATCTCGCGGCGGCGGCGCAGGCGGCGGCGTCGCCGATCCGGCGGGTGGTGTTCACGCACTCCCACCCCGATCACTGCAACGGCGCGTCGCTTCTGCCGGATGCCGAGATCATCGCGCACCGTCGGGTCGCCGACGACCTGCGCGCCCCGCACCGGCTCGCCCCGCACATCTTCGAGCCGTTCGTGCAGGGCGACGTGAGCCCGCGCATTCCGACCGTCGTGTTCGACGACGCCCTGACGATCGCACCGGAAGGGCGGCGGATCGAGGTGCGGCATCCGGGCACCCCGGCGCACACCACCGGCGACTCGTACGTCTGGCTTCCCGAAGAGCGGGTGCTCTTCACCGGCGATCTGGTGTTCCACGGCGGCACGCCGTTCGCGCTCTCCGGGTCGCCGGCCGGCTGGCTGCGCGCCCTCGAGCAGATGGCGGCGCTCGAGCCCGAGACCGTCGTTCCCGGGCACGGACCGGTCGGGGGGCCGGAGCTGTTCGCTCCGGTGGCGGACTACCTGCGGTTCCTCATCGACGCCGCCGCGGACGCCCGCGCTCGCGGGCTGTCGCCGCTCGAGGCGGCACGCGGGCTGGATCTCGGCCGCTTCTCGGGGCTCGCAGAGCGGGAGCGGATCGTAGGAAACCTGCACCGCGCCATGGCCGAGGCGGAGGGCGGCCAGCCCGACATCCCGGCGGCCTGGCAGGACATGTACGAGTACAACGGCGCACGGCCGTTGGAGTGCCACGCCTGAGCGGCGGACGGCAGGAGAGGAGCGTTCGCATGAGAATCGCCCGCTGGAGTCATGAGAACACCGTCGGCGAGGGCTTCGTCATCGACGACCGCGTCGTCGCGTTCCCGGACGGATCCACCGTCGCCGACATCCTCGCCGGGGGACGGGATGCCGCGCACGCGGCGTTCGCGCGCGTCAACGGCGAGGCCGGAACCCCGCTCGACCGGGTGCGGCTGCTCGCGCCGCTGGCCCCGGCATCCGTCCGGGATTTCGTCGCCTTCGAGGAGCACGTCGAGGGTGTGAGCGCCGGAGTGGAAGGCAAGAGCCACGTCGCCGACGAGTGGTACGAGGCGCCGACGTTCTACTTCACGAACCCGCACACGATCCTGGGTCCCGACGACGTGCTGCAGCCTCCCGTCACCGAGCGCCTGGACTTCGAGCTCGAGGTCGCGGTGGTGATCGGCGGCACGCTGCACGTCGGCGAGTCCAACCTGACCGTCGAGGACGCGGCATCCGTCATCTTCGGCTACACGATCATGAACGACTGGTCGGCGCGCGACCTGCAGGGTCGCGAGATGAAGGTGCGCCTCGGTCCGGCGAAGGGCAAGGACTTCGGCACCGCGCTCGGCCCGTGGATCGTCACGGCGGACGAGCTCGAGCCCTACCTCGACGCCGACGGGTTCCTCGCGATCCGCGCCGAGGTGTACATCAACGGCGAGCTGACCGGCGAAGACCTGGTGTCGAACGCCGGCTGGCCGTTCCCCGAGTTCGTCGCCTACGCGTCGCGCAACTCGCGCGTCGTGCCCGGCGATGTGCTGGGCAGCGGCACTGTCGGCAACGGCGGATGCCTCGGCGAACTGTGGGGCCGCAATGGCGGGCTCGTGCCGCCTCCGCTGCGGGAGGGCGACGAGCCTCGACGACCATGCGCACCTCGTCGCCCTCCCGCAGCGGAGGCGCAGCGGAGGC